>JANYFP010000324.1 GCA_025362555.1 Verrucomicrobiota bacterium | reverse complement strand
GCATCTTCACCCGCTACGACAAACTCGATGCGCTTTTCCGTTCCTTCGTCACCTTCGCTCTCATCTGGTTAGCTCTTGCGTAGTGTTAACAGGCCCTAGGGCGGCCCTTCTCGAAATATCCTAACGATATTCCAGCGGGAGCAGATCAGTCCTGGTTTGATTCGGATCTGACCAACTCGATTTTATTTCGTTTTCTATTTTAGCTTACGCATCGCCCGCTCAGGGAAATTGCAGCACTTGTTCCCCCGGCTTCAGTTCGACGGTTTTCCCCTGCCAGACGAAAATTCCGGTCACACTGGCGGGGAGTGAAACGGTCGCACGCAGTCCGGTTTTCTCGCGCACGAGGGCGACGGACACTTCTCCTTTCGGGTGCATCACTTTGCCTTCGGCGTGCTGCAGCGCTCCGAGATGCGGCTCGATCCGGACGGTCGCAAAACCGGGCGAGCCTGGCTCAATCCCACACACGGTCGCCAGCAACTCGTAAACGGGCGACGCACTCCACGCGTGGCAATCCGATCTCGTGGGATCGGGCTGCTCAGCAAAAGTGGTAAGGCCTTTCGCGAGCATGTCACGCCATGGCCCTAACATCGCCAGATACTCATCGCCCAAACCCGCCTGCTTCATCGCCCGCAAGAGATAAAACCGGAAATACGTGGAACATTGAATGAGCGAAGCATCGTGCGCCACGCGCTCGATCAACTCACGCGCCGCCTCACCTTCGATGGCTCCCGACAACACCGCCATAATATTGGCGTGCTGACTAAATACTTTCTTCTCGGGCGTATCGGCAAACAGGCGGCGCTTTTCATCCCAGCAAAGTGTCTTCACCGCCTGACGCAGGCCCAGCGCACGCTGTTCGTATCGCACCGCGAGATCATCGCGGCCAAAGGCCCGCGATAGCTCCGCCGCCCGTTGCAACGTGGCGGCTAGTTGAAGCGAAACCGTTGCAGAACCACCCTCATGCGCCCCCGCAGGCGTACCTCCGTAACCCAGCGCCTCATTCCACGGCCACTCCTTCGTCCAGTCGACGAACGTCCAATAGGGCAGCGGCCCGAGCAGTCCGGTCTTCGCGTCCATCTGCCGGTCAAACCAACCCAACACCGTTTCCATTCCGGCCAAGCGCGCGCGGATAAAATCGTCATCGGTGCGGTGCCGCCAGTAATCGTGAATCATATCGATCCAGAATAAAGAAAAAGTGTTGATGACCTGCGGACTGGCCGACGGATAACGGCTCTGCGTCAGTCCCTCGGACAAGCGCGAACGATCAAAGAGCTCGATGGCATTGCGCATCAGCCGGTCGTCGCCCGACACATAAAGTGAAATCAAACTCTGAATGCGCGTGTCTCCGATATATTGCAGCTGCTCATAGTACGGGCAATCCACGTAGGTTTCAAACGCGCACAAACGCGCGGTCCGCCAGCCCACCGTCCAGACGCGCGCGAGAATCGGATCATCGCTCGAAAATGAACCCCGCTCCTCGAAGGGATAACCCGTAAAAACTCCATGCAAATCTTCCACCACGAGCGGCTCGTCGCTAGTTTCGAGGTCGAGTTGCAAATACCGGTACGTGCGAAAATCCATCGGCACAAAACGCCGATGCGCTCCACCGTCGGGGTGGAATTCATCGCTGATCCCGACGAGTTCGCGATGCTCGATCTCGTCGCGATTTCCTTTTTGGCCATGTTCATCAAAGAGCGCTTCGGCGTAGGAGAGAGTCACTTTGCCTCCGAGACCACCGCTCACGGTCAACTGGGGAAACGCACTTGTTTCATAATCTTGGTCAAACAAAACGCTCGCGTGCGTGTGCGCCGGCAACGTTAACGCAGATTTTCCCGCCACGAAATCCGCTGCGGGTTGAATGCCGAGGGACCGCCGCACCCGAGCCAGACGAAGCGGAGTTTCTTCCATCAGCGGAATGGAACGCGGTTTAAGCCACCAGCCCACATCCGTCCCCCAACCCAGCGGAATTCCGTGGCCCAACACGCGGACCGACGACCAAGCCTGATCATTAAATTCCGCCGTTTCCCAACCCCACGGATGCAGCCGTCCGTCCACGCGGTCACCAGCTCCAACAACGATAAAGGTTTTTAACCGCGCCCGATCGTGCGGCAATGGGCGATAGGCTTCGTCGTGAAAAACTTTCCAGGATTCATTGGTATCAACCGCCCGCTCCGCGGTCGTGTCGCCCTGCAACAGGAACCCGGTCCGCAGACTCATGATGGCGAAAGCCGCGTCCTCCCCGCCGCTCCAGACCTGAGCCGCGAGCACATTGGTTCCCTCGCGCAGCCAAGGTGCGAGATCGACGCTCTCGTAGCGCCAGACGAGTGGATCGCCCCGTTGCGGACCGAAGCTCACCGAGTGTCCATTAACAAAAAAGCGATAGCGTGAATCGGCCGTCACATGAACGACGAAGTGTTCCGGACGCTTGGCCAGTTCGAACTGCTTCCGAAAAAGATAAACGCCGTATTCGTTTTTAGGTGCCGCCGGATGCGTGACCCAGAAAGCAGGCCATCGCTCAGTGAGCAACGGCGATGTCGATGACGACAGGCCACTGGGGCCGTGATCCTGCGGCGCAGCGATCGCATTCACCACACACAACAGTAACAAAAGAATCCGTGATTTCATAGAGGGGTAGAAAGAGGCAAAATAACGAGCACGAAGAAATGCGCAGAAGCCGGCACAGTTCGAGGGGATCAGCGAAAAAAGTTAATCATCCACTGGAGGAGAATTCAAGCCGCACGAGGTCCGATTCAAGCGCGCCCGCGATTGCGCCGAATCCTCCCCAGTGTAAGGTTTGCCATAACCGATACGCATTGATCGAAAGGGGAAGCCCATTGACCTGAACACGCTGATTTGTGAGCGGGAATCCAGCAGCGCTTTGGTTGAATACAGAAAAATAATCTCGGAGCTGAGGCGGCGGTGTCGCAACCGGCTCCCCGACACGACCCCGCCTCAATTTTGCTGGCCCAATTTCTCCAAGCCAAGCGTGACTGCGGCGGTACGGTTCTCTACGCCCAGTTTCGCGAAGATACTTTCAAGATGTTTTTTCACCGTCGTGAGCTGAATACCGAGAATAATGCCGATCTCCGGATTGGTTTTTCCCTGCACCACCCAGGAAAGCAACTCGGCTTCACGAGGCGTCAAACCCAGGGCGGCCTCCAACGCCGCCGGCGTAGCATCGGCCACCGTTGAGGACCGTCCGACGCCGGCCTGTTTGCGACGACGCAACCGTGCCTTTACAGCCGTGAGGAGTTCAGCAGGTTCAACCGGTTTAACCAAATAATCGTCGGCCCCTAAATTCATCCCGGTGCGCAAATCCTCTCGCTCACCCCAACCCGTCAGAAAAATAAAAGGCAGATGCGCCGTTGTCGTATCGCTCCGCACCGCTTCCAGCACGCGGTGACCGTTCATTTCCGGCATCGTGATATCGCACAACACGAGGTCGGGATGTTGGCTTTTAACTAACTCGACGCCCTCGCGGCCGTTCCGGGCCTCGATCGTCTGATAGCCTTCGGAGGCGAGTAATGCGCTCATGTGTTTTCGCATTTTTGCGTCATCTTCAATCACCAGAATTTTTTCCACGCTGCGAAATTGGCGACCTAATCCGTCAATGTAAAGCGGACAGCGGCTCGATCCTTGACCGAAGGGCCAATGACCTGCTGGCCAATGGTGAAATTACCGCAGTTTTGACATAGTGAGCGCGCCATGAACCTCGCTCCTTTTTTGCCCCTTGCCTCCCTCCACCTCGCACCCGGCATTCAGATTCTTGGTATTTTTTTTGCCAGTTGGGCGCTCACGCTGTTTGTCGTCCTTCACCTCGACGGTAACCGGGCAAAATAAGCTCCCCTTTGACGCCCGCCCACTTCCTTTGCCATGACGACCGACGAAATCTCCCTGCTAAAATCCTCTTTCCAAAAAATTGGCCCGATTGCCGAACAAGCCACGGGCCTTTTTTACGCCCGCCTGTTTGAATTGGATCCGACGTTACGAGATTTTTTCCACGGCGATATGGCGGAGCAAGGCAGCAAACTCCTTCGCATGATCGGCCTGGCGGTCAATGGGGTCGAGCGACTCGATCGGCTCGTACCTGCCGCCCGCCAACTCGGCTTGCGCCAAGCCAGCTATCACGTGAAGGAAAAGCATTACGATACCATCGGCGAAGCGTTGCTTTGGACGCTGGCGAAGGGCCTCGGGGCCGACTTCACGCAGGAAACCCGCGCGGCCTGGGGCAAGACTTACTGGCTATTGGCCGAAACCATGCGAGCAGGCGCTCGCGATGGGGCCGCCAACCTCAGGCGCGCTGCGGCCTGAGCACCGCGATTCGCACGAGGCCAGTCGCCCCGAGTGCCGCGTGGCCCCGTAGAAATAAGCCCCCGCCGCTTTCCATCTTGAGTGCGATCAGAAGCCGCCGAAGAACGCCGGCAAGTCCGCCGTTGCCTGCTCTCGGTTTGTGCTTATGCGATCATGGCTGAGATGTTTGATCCTGCCCACCCTCCCACCCACGATCAGTTGCAGGCGCGCCTCGCCGAAGCGGAACGCCAGTTGTCCTTAGCCGAGGACGCGTTGCGCCAGGGTGAAACCAGCCGGCGTGAATCGCAGGATTTTTTCGCCAAATCCTTTCAAACGATTCCCGCGATGATGCTCATCGCCCGGCTTTCCGATGGAAAATTATTGGAAGCCAATGCCGGCTTTGAACGCGCCTCCGGCTACTCCCGCGCCGAGGTCGTCGGCCACAGTACCTTGGAACTCAATCTTTGGGCTGACACCAAGAAGAGGGACACGTTTGTCCAAACGTTACGCCGCGACGGGAAGGTCCGTGATTTCGAAGGTGTTTTTCGCAACAAGTTCGGGAAAACCATCCACATGTTGCTCAACGCCGATCTCGTCGAAATGTACGGCACCCTTTGCATGCTCACGGTTGGCGTGGATATTGGCGAACGTCTCCGGCGCGAACAGGTCCAGAACGCAACCTACCAAATTTCGCGCGCGGTGCTCGCCGGCACTGATCTGCCGAAACTTTACGCGGAGCTGCATGAGCTCGTCGCTGGCCTGATGCCGGCAAAAAATTTCTGCGTCGCGCTGCTTAATGCCGACGGAAGCCTGCTCAGCTTTCCCTATTTCGTGGATCAAAATTCGCAGGCTCCGTTCCCCCGTCGCCCGAGTTACGGCCTCACGGAATACGTGCTCCACACAGGCAAGCCGCTTTTAACCACGGACGAAGAACTCGCCGTCGTGTTACGCGATCACAGCCGCTACCTGCCCAACGGCAAGCCGTCGGCGCTCTGGCTTGGCGCACCTCTGCTGATCGATGAGCGCGCCATCGGGGTCATCGCCGTCCAGGATTACAACAATCCCAACGCCTACGGGCAGGAGGAAAAACGCCTCCTGGCCTTCGTCGCCGACCAGGCCGCCGCCGCCGTGTATCGCCGCCGCAGCGAGGCGCTGCAACGCGAGTCCCAGGATTATTTTGCCAAATCCTTTCAAGCCAGCCCAGCCCTCACGGCCCTGAGCCGACTCGATGACGGCCGCATCATCGAAGCGAATATCGCGTTTCTCACCTCCTCCGGCTACACGCGTAACGAAGTCCTCGGCCACACCGCCGTTGAACTCGGCATTTGGGCTGATCCCGGCAATCGCACCACGTTCATGGCGCAACTGCGCGAGACCGGCGCGGTGCGGGACTACGAAGCCGTTTTTTTCACGAAGCGCCGCGAACCCCGCTACGTCTCGTTGAACTCCGACATTCTCGAACTCGAGGGCACACGCTGCATTTTGATTACTGCCATCGACCGGACCGAACACCGCCGGCGCGAACAAGTGCAGGACGCCACCTACCAAATCTCGCGCGTGCTGCTCACCGGCGGAGACCTGCCAACGCTTTTTGCGGAAGTCCATCGCCTGATCGCCAGCCTGATGCCGGCACGAAATTTCTACGTCGCTTTGCTCAATGCCGATGATTCCCAGCTGAGTTTCCCCTATTTCGTCGACGAACATGTGACGTCGGTGCCGACGCGGACACCTACGAATCGCTTCACTGAGCACATTCTCCGCACGAGTCGGGCACAAATGGTCAACGCCGAGGAACTCACCGACATTCTCGCCGCCAATGGACCGTATCAAACCTTGGAACACCCCGCAGCCGTGCGCCTGGGTGCCCCACTCCTGATCGACGGGCGGGCGCGCGGCGTGATCGCCGTCCAGGATTACGATGATCCTCATGCTTACAGCGAAGAGGCGCTTCAATTGCTCACCTTCGTGGCCGGTCAGGCCGCCGCCGCCGTCCAACGCCGGCAAGCCGAGGATGCCCTGGCCCGCGCGGAGCAACAATATCGCGGCATCTTCGAACACGCCCTCGAAGGACTTTTCCAATCGCGCCCGGACGGCCACTTCGAACGCGTGAATCCCGCCCTCGCCAAAATTCTCGGCTACGATTCACCCGCTGAACTGATCAAAGTTATCAACGATATCGGCCAGCAGTTTTATGCGAATCCCGCTCGCCGGGCCGAGTTCATGTCCCGCGTCCAACTCTCCGACGAAGTCACCGACTTCGAGTCCGAGGTCGTCCGCCGCGACGGTTCGCGCGTGTGGATTTCCGAATCGGTCCGCGTCTTTCGCAACGCCAAGGGCGAGCCCACGATGTTTGAAGGCGTCGCCATCGATATCACCGCTCAACGCGAAGGTGCCCGCACTTTGCGCGCGGCAAAAGACGCCGCCGACGCCGCCAACCGCGCCAAATCCCAATTTCTCGCGAGCATGAGCCACGAGTTGCGCACGCCGCTCAACGGCATTCTTGGCTACACCCAAATCCTGCGACGGGATCCTTCATTGACGGAAAAACAAAGCGACGGTCTCGGCATCATCCATCAATCCGCCGACCATCTGCTGGCAGTCATCAATGATGTGCTCGACCTCGCGAAAATTGAAGCCCGCAAACTCGAACTCCATCCTGCGGAATTTGACCTTCACGAATTTGTCGACGGCGTGCAGGCCTTTTTTCAACCGCGCGCGCGCGAAAAAAATCTCCTGCTGGAAACCGCTTTCTCGACCGACCTGCCGCACATCGTGACTGGCGACGCCCAACGCTTGCGCCAGGTGGCGTTTAATCTGCTGAGCAACGCGGTGAAATTCACCAGTCGCGGCGGCGTGGTTTTTTCGGCCGAGAAAATCGGCGACAAAATCCGCTTCTCGGTCAGCGACACCGGCCCGGGAATCTCGCCCGAGGACCAGGTGCGATTGTTCGAGCCATTTTCCCAAATGGGCGATCATCTGCGCCACGCCGAAGGCACCGGCCTCGGCCTGAATGTCAGCCGGGGCATCGTTGAACAAATGGGCAGCCGCCTTCTCCTTGAGAGCCGGACCGGTTGGGGCAGCCGCTTCTGGTTCGAGGTGTCGCTGCCCGCGTCGGCCGCCAACACCACGCTCGCCGTCACCATCGTCCCACGCCGCATCAGCGGGTATGCGGGCGGGCGACGCCACGTCCTCATCGCCGATGATCATTCGGCCAACCGCAGTCTGCTCGTCGACCTGCTTTCGCCGCTGGGCTTCGACGTTTCGACCGCGGTCGATGGCGTGGAGGTGATCGAGCGGACCAAGGAGCGCCGGCCGGACATCGTGTTGATGGATTTGCGCATGCCCCGCCTCGACGGCTTCGCCGCCGCCCGGTTAATCCGCGACACCTATCCGGAAAACACGCCCCTCATCATCGGCATTTCGGCCAGCGCCTTCTTGCCTGATCGCCAGGCCTGCCTCGAAGCCGGCTGCACGGAATTCCTCGGCAAACCATTCCGTGAAGAACAGCTGCTCGCCATTCTCGAGCGCCAACTCAATTTGCAATGGCACTACATTGACGTGACCCCGGTCAATTCAAACCCGCCATTCCCCATCGAGTTGAACGCCCCCGCGCCCACCGCCGCCGACGCCGAGGCACTCTTTGAACTCGCGAGCAAAGGTGATGTCTTAGGTGTGCGCACCTACGCGTTGAAACTCGCCGAACAAAATCCCGCGCTCGCCTCCTTCACCCAACACATCATGGATTTGGCTGCCCGCTTTAAAATGAAAGCCATCCGGCAGTTTGTCGCTCGCCACCTCCCACCGGAAAATTCGGAAATCTAACCATGTCCTCCACTATCCTAATCGTCGACGACACGCCTTCCAATCTGAGCGTGCTCGTGGATACTCTCTCGGAAACGGGTTACAAACTGATGGTCGCAGAGGACGGAGAAGACGCCATCGCCCAGACCGCGCGCGCGCAGCCCGATCTGATTTTGCTCGATGTGATGATGCCCGGAGTCGACGGTTTCGAAACCTGTCGCCGGCTGAAAGCGCAGCCAAACACGCGGGATATCCCCGTGATCTTCATGACCGCGCTCACCGATACAGCGGAGAAAGTCCGAGCGTTCGCGGGCGGTGCGGTCGACTACATCACCAAACCAATTCAGCACGAAGAAGCGCTGGCCCGCATCAATACACATCTCACCATGCGGCGTCTGCGTTTGGAACTCCAAGAGCAGCTTTCTTTCAAGGAACGATTCATGCGCATCGCCGGCCATGATTTGCGCAATCCCCTTTGCCTGATTCTCATGTCCGGCGAGCTCGCCCGCCGAAAAGGTGCCACGCCGGCAGTCGCGGAATATTTGGAAAGCATTAATTCGTCCGCGCAGCAAATGCGCCGCATCATCGACACGTTCCTGAATATTCGGAAACCGGGTGATACGCAACGTGGCCCGATGGACCGCAGCGATCTCAACCTGATCGCCGCCGCCGTCACGGCGCAAAATGAGCCGGCCCTCGAGCGCAAAAATCTCCTGCTCTCACTGGAACTCGCCGATAATCTGCCGCTCGCCAAAGCAGAAGCCGGCTGCGTTTACCAAGCACTCAGCAACTACGTCAGCAACGCGATTAAGTTTCACCCACTCGGCGGTCGAATTGTGGTGCGGACCCACCGGGTGGAAACGAAACTCCGCGCGGAAATTCAAGACCAGGGTCCGGGTGTACCCGCCCACGAACGCGACCGGCTCTTTGTCGAATACTCCCGCTTTTCCACGCCGACCACGGGTGGCGAGGAAAGCACCGGGCTCGGACTTTCCATCGTGAAACAACTGATCGAAGCCGAAGGAGGCACCGTCGGCGCCGAATTTCCTCCCGAAGGTGGCTCAATTTTTTGGTTCGAGGTCCCGATCGCTCCCGGCACCTGAAATGGAATGGAAATTGGCTGATCAGAGAAACCTCCCGGCGGAGGTTTCCCACCAAACGTCACTCGATCCGACCCTCGTCGAAATCAATCATATCGACGACACTCTTGATTTCATCAATCCGATCCGCGCAACCCATCACCGTGAGTGATTCGAGCATGAACCCGCGGCCACTTTCAGTCATGCCTTTTTGCACCACATTCCGATTCCACGCCGCCGCGCGAACATCCGCCGGCAAGAGCGCTTTTAATTTGCTTTCAACCTCTTCGTTCGTCGCGGATTCGAATATGATTTTTTCCACCGCTGCCGGCTCGATCCCCAAATGCTGGCTGATAAAACGATCGAGCCCGCGCTTGTAATTCTTCGCGTAACTCGGCGGCAGCTTGCCGTGCTCTTTCACATACCGGCATTTTGCCAAAAACCGCGGAAAGTACAGCAACCCCGTGGCCGGATGCGGCAAATAGGGCGAGGGCAAACAAGTGAGAACGTCGCCGGTAGAACCGGGTATGGGTTTCGAAGGCATGACAGCCCTCAGCGAATGCGAATTTCATTTCCTGGCAAGCGCGACCAGACTCGCCAAGGCGACCACAAGCCTCTTTTCTAGGCGGATGATTTGCGCCGCACGACGGTCCCTCATTCCTTCGGGCTTCACCCGCTAAAATCCGGCGCCACTACCGCAGGCATGAAAAAACTCTCCTTCAATAAAAGCCGCATCAAATTCCTCTTCCTCGAGGGGCTGCACGCCAATGCGACCGATGCCCTCACCCGCGATGGCTACACCGCCGTCCGCAACCTGGCCAAATCACTCACCGGCGACGCCCTCAAGACCGCGCTCGCCGACGTTCATTTCCTGGGCATTCGCTCCCGCACCGAGGTGACCGAGGAAATGCTGGCCGCCGCGCCCAAGCTCATTGCGATCGGCTGCTTTTGCATCGGGACCAATCAAGTGGACCTCGCCGCCGCCGCCCGCCGCGGCATCCCTGTGTTCAATGCGCCCTATTCCAACACGCGCAGCGTCGCGGAATTGGTCCTCGGTGAAATCATCATGCTCCTGCGTGGCATCCCGGAAAAAAATGCGCTCGTACATCGCGGCGGCTGGACCAAGAGCGCCGTCGGCAGCGTGGAGGTTCGGGGCAAAACGCTTGGCATCGTGGGCTACGGACACATCGGCACGCAAATCGGTATTCTCGCCGAACAACTCGGCATGCGCGTGCTGTTCCACGACATCGAAGGCAAACTTCCCCTCGGCAACGCCCGCGCCATGCCCTCGCTCGCCGCGCTGCTGGCGGAAAGCGATGCCGTCACGTTGCATGTGCCCGAAACACCCCAAACTAAGCACCTGATCGGCCGCGAGCAACTGGCGGCCATGAAAAAAGGTTCGCACTTAATCAACGCCGCGCGCGGGACCGTCGTTGACATCGAAGCACTCGCCGAAGCACTCGAAAGCCAACACCTCGCCGGCGCGGCGATCGATGTCTTCCCCATTGAGCCGAAGGGCAACGACGAGGAATTCATTTCGGCGCTGCGGAAATTCGACAACGTCATCCTCACCCCGCACATCGGCGGCTCGACGATCGAGGCGCAGGCCAACATCGGCACTGAAGTGGCCGACAAACTCATCCGTTATTCCAACAACGGGTCGACGGTCACGGCCGTGAATTTCCCCGAAGTCACCCTGCCGAAACATGGCACGGGAAAAAGTCGTCTCCTCCATATTCACCGCAACGTACCCGGCGTCCTCGCGCACATCAACGAACGCTTCAGCCAACACGCGATTAACATCTCCGCGCAATACCTGCAAACGAACGAGCACATCGGCTACTGCGTGATGGACGTCGATGCCGCCGCGAGCGTCATCGCCATCGACGAATTGCAAAACGTCCCCGGCACCATTCGCGCCCGCCTCCTCTACTGAGCCGCAGTTTCACCTAATTCAAAGGCCTGATCCCAGAAGCCCTCCTCTTCGGTGCGCCCTGATGTAGGTCGGGAGTTATCCCCGACATCTTCGCCTGCATGTCAGGTCTAAAGCCTGACCTGCGCCATACACCTGGCAGACGTGCGTTGCGTTTTTATTCCGCGCGCTCAGGCTGGCTTCATGTTCGAGTGGCTCGCTAAATTTTTGCAGGCATTCATTCCCCTGTTTATCGCGATCGATCCGATTGGATTGGCCGCCGTCTTCCTCGGACTGGGTCAGAATATCGCTCCCGCCCGCCGGCAAAAAATTGCCGGTCAAGCCACGTGGACCGGCGGTCTGGTCGCGCTCGGGTTTTTATTTCTGGGACAAAGCATCTTCAAGGCCCTCGGGATTTCGGTGAGCGATTTCCAAGTCGCAGGTGGATTGATTCTTTTCATCATCGCGGCGAAAGACTTGGTCCAGCCTGCAACGGAAGCCGAACCGCTGTCCGAAGATTTCGGCGTAGTGCCACTCGGCATGCCACTCATCGCCGGACCCGCCTCGATCACCACCCTGCTGGTACTGGCGCAAACTCAAACCATCGGTTTGGCCGTCACGCTCGTGGCGCTAGGAGCGAATTTGGCCATCGTCGTTTTCGCGCTACACTCCAGCGAATGGTTCGGTCGCAAGATCGGTTCGACCGGGCTGCGCGCCATCTCAAAAATCATCTCGATGCTGCTCGCCGCGATCGCGGTCAGCATGATCCGGCACGGCTTAAAAGACTGAGCTTGCCTCCGAAATCAGTGCGGCGAGTCCTTTCGCTGAAATCGATTTTATGGGCGGGGTGCCTTTGCCGGGCGACCGGCCCGGACAATCGCCCTGGCGAAGGCCGGTGGACGATCCCTGGGAAGCCAGCAGGCGGAAACGGGGCATGCCGGGTTTGCAGTAAGCAAACAACGGTACCTCACTCCACTGATTTCAGGTTTCGCGTGCGCATGCCTCGCGGGGTGAGGGCACTTTCCACCCAACCAAGCCGGAGCCGTTCGACTCTACTCACAGTCCAAGACAAGCTTCGGGGCCTTGAACTCCCAGCGGATAAAAGAATTTATCCGCCGTCGTCTTCGCGCCGCGCCGGTCACTTCACCCCTGAAATGTGGTCAACAAATCCGCGTAGATTTTCGCCGTGTCCACCAAGTCCTTGATGCGCGCGCGTTCATCCACCGCATGGTAATCGTGGCCGCCCGGGCCGTAGCCGAGAGTGGGGATTTTCAACACCTGCGCAAAAAAGTGCATGTCGTTGAATCCCGTGGAAACCATGAATTTGGCCTTTTGCTTGCGCACCTTCGCGACACTTTGCCGCATCGCCGCAAACCAGGGATGCGTCGGCGCATGGTAGCAGGAAAAATTGTCGGAAATTTTCTCGATCGTGATCCGGCAACCGGGAATTTTTTTTGCCGCTCCGTTCACAAAGCGAGTGAGTTCGCGCTCCACCTGATGGACGTCCTCAATGGGCAATACGCGGCGGTCGATCGAAAAGCTGGCGGCTGCCGGCACCGTATTAACTTTGCCGCCGTCGCCGGAGGCAAAAACACCGCCCAAATTCACCGTGGGATTCATGATGGTACCATCCGGGGTACGGAATTTACGCCGGGTTAAACGGCGTTTGTAATCTTCGAAAGCCAGCACCAGCGCGGACATTTTTTCCAAAGCATTAACGCCTTTCTCCGGCGTAGAACCATGAGCGGCTTTGCCGTGCACGTGCACATTTAGCCACACCACCCCATTGTGTCCGCAGCAAATCGCATCGCCTTCGCCGCCTTCGCCCACCACGGCGTAATCCGCGCGAAGTTTGCCGTGATCTGCCACCCAACCGGCACCGAGCGCGCTATCCGTCTCTTCATCGGCCGTGAACGAAACCTCGATATTAAAATTAGGGCGAACGCCGCTTTCTTTCAGCGCTTTCAGCGCGAATACGATGCTGGCAATCGCGCCTTTCATGTCGGCCGTACCGCGACCGTAAATCAAGCCTTTCTCGACGGCCGGATTGAAGGCATCGCCGTGGCGCCATTGGCCGGAAACGGGCACCACGTCGTAGTGGGCATTGAAATGCACCGTTTTTTTTGCGCCCGTATCCCAGGAGCCGATCACATTGTAACGGGGATAGGCCAGCGATCCGGGCAGGAGCTTTGCCTGCAAGGCGCGCGGGATGGGAATCCGGCGAGTCTTGAGCCCGACAGCGCGCAAAGCGTCCGCCAGCAGCAGGGTGATTTCGCCGTAATTTTCGCCCGGGGGATTAACCGTACGCAGCCGGATAAGCTGTTGCAAAAAGGCCGTAAGCTCAGCGGTGTGCCGGTCAAGGTAGGTCGCGGGCGACTGGGCGGAATCGGGTTTGGTTCTCATGTTCTTTCGCAGGCAGATAAGCGGAGAACCGCCCTAAGAACGAGAACCATTAACGGCCAAACCCGAGACCACTCGCTCCCTCCTCACGAAACCCCGGTAGGGTAATCAACCCACGCCTTGGGCGGCCTCGATTACGCACCCTGAATCGGTTAATTTTTGACAGCGCGGGATGCGATCTCACGATAAGGATTACATATGGCGCTTTCCGATATGCGAAAAGATTACGGCCTGGCGGGGTTACTCGAAAAAGATCTCGAGAAAAACCCCTTCCGCCAGTTCGAGAAATGGTTTCAGGAAGCCGAAGCCGCAAAAATCACCGAACCCAATGCGATGACTCTCGCCACGGTCGGTCGCGACGGTCGGCCTGCGGCGCGCACGGTTTTACTCAAGAACTGCGATGGCCGCGGGTTTGTCTTTTATTCCAACTACGAAAGCCGCAAGGGCCGCGAACTCGAAGCAAATCCGCGAGCAACCCTCCTTTTCCCTTGGGTGACAATGGAGCGCCAGATCATCATCGAAGGTGCGGTCACGCGCGTAGCTCGCGAGGAAGCGGAAGCGTATTTTCACAGTCGCCCACGCACGAGTCAGCTCGCGGCATGGGCGTCGCCCCAAAGCACCCCGGTCGCAGGTCGGGCGGTGATTGAGGAAAGCTATCGTGTCGTGGATAAAAAATATGAAGGCCGCGAAGTTCCCCTGCCACCGCAGTGGGGCGGATTTCGACTCGCGCCGGAAACCATTGAATTCTGGCAAGGCCGCCGCAGCCGCCTGCACGACCGTTTGCGCTACCGCCGCGAAGCCGGTGAGTGGGTCGTCGAACGGCTTGCTCCCTAACCCATGGTACCAGTCAACCAACTGATGGAGATTCTGCCGGTCCAGCGCGCCATGCTGTTGGCGCTGGCTGAACCGGCCGTGATCACCCATGATCATTGGGAGCGCGGTGGCGTTGAAATTATTTTTGCAAACCCGGCGTTTTGCCTGCTCACCGGCTACGATTCCGCCGAACTTGTCGGCCAAAACACCCGCCTGCTGCACGGAGCCAAGACGGATCTCACGCCGCTGCACCATGCACGGCCGGCCCATCACAGCAGCGGTGAGGGTTGGCTCTGCCGCAAGGATGGCAGCCCGTTTTTCGCCCGCTGGCACTTCAGCGCCCTGATGGAAACGGATGAGGCGGCGGGACAGCTCGTGGGGCTCTATCAGGATCAATCTGAAATCAAACGCCTCCGCGACGCCCTGTTGCAGTCACGCAAGCTCGATACGGTCGGCCGCCTCGCGAGCGGAGTTGCGCATGATTTCAACATCCTGCTCTCCATCATCAACGGTTACTGTGAAATCATGAGCCGGAAAATTGCCGGTTCGCCAGAAGCGAAAAAAGATCTCGATGAAATTCATCGCGCCGGCCTGAAAGCTTCCGCGATCGCCCGCCAAATTCTTGAGTTTAGCCAGCGCCATGAGACCGAAGTGAAGGTCGTAAACTACAATACCCTGATTCGGGAGATCACGGAAATTCTCCGTCGCATCGCCGGCGATGAAGTCGAATTGGAGCTGCGATTGTCCTCCGGCTTGGGCAACGCCCGCGTCGATCCGACCCAATTTCAACAGGTGTTGCTCAATCTCTGCTTCAACGCCCGGGAAGCGATGCCCGCGGGCGGCAAACTCACGATCCGAACTTATAACCATCAGGTGGCGGCAGATGCCGACCGTCGCGCCCCCGGAATGCTTAACGGATATTATCCGGCGATGCAGGTCACCGATACCGGCGAGGGAATGGAACCCGAAATGTTGGAGCGAATTTTCGCGCCGTTTTTCACCACCAAACCATCCGGCACCGGGTTAGGCCTGGCCACCGTGCTCGGGATTATCCGCCAGCATGATGGCTATATTTCCGTGCGCAGCACACCCGGCCAAGGCACGACCTTTGAAGTGTTTTTGCCCGAAACTCCGGAATCGGAGCAGACCACGCAGGTCAAACAAGGCAGTCGTCCCGCGACAAAAGGAACCGAAACCCTTTTGCTCATCGAGCAGGATGCCGTGCTGCGTAAAATGATCGCGGGAATCCTCGCCACTGAAGGCTACAAGGTGACCGACGTGACCAATGCGAAAGCCGCCAGCGCCGCGCTGGCTAAAAAGAAATTCAAACCTCAGCTCGTGCTGGCGCCGTGCCACGAAAAGACCGTGGCCACGCTGGTGCGCAAGCTGCATGGGAAAAATCCGGATCTCAGACTAATTGACCTATCCGCCAAATCGGCTGTCACCCAACTACCCGATTTCCTCCCCAAGGCGCTCATTCATTTGCCCAAGCCTTTTGCCCTTAGCAAACTGACGCTCAGCGTGCGCAACCTGCTTGATGCGGGTGGCCGATAAGAGCGCTTCGGCCCGGTGCGTCGGCAACGGCCCATTTCCACCGTGCTCAGCTTGAATGCGAATCATCAGCTCTTTAAATTTTCGGGTTGGCTCACCAAGCGAAGAATAAATCCTTCATCAGACCAGAAGCAGACATGACCCCTTTTCATCTTCTCCCCACGCGCACCGCCGGAGCCGCTGAAAACATGGCGCTCGATTTTCTGCTACTGCAACGTTACCCGGAATCCGTCCCGCGCTTTCGCCACTACGAGTGGCGCGGACCGGCTTTCACCTTTGGTTTCAGTCAGAAAATTGCTTTTATCCGGGCAAGCCTTCCCACCGACGATCACTTCGATTTGTGTCGACGTCCCACCGGCGGCGGCTTGGTCGATCACCGTCATGACTGGACCTACGCGCTTGTGCTGCCCCGCAGCCACCCGCTCTATGATGAGCGAGCACCCCAATCGTATCGCCTCGTGCACGAATGCCTGACAAAAGCACTAGGCGCACTCGGCCAGCCAGCCGCCGTGAAGACAGTGTGTGAAGAGGTCGCCACGCTTTCTGGTGAAACGTCCTGCCGCCAAGGAACCCCACCCGCCGGCCCCGGCATTTGCTTCCAACGCGCCGAACTTTACGATGTCGTGAACACCCGCACCGGAGCGAAGATCGCGGGTGCCGCGCAAAAGCGGAACAAACACGGCCTGCTTTTTCAGGGTTCGATTGAAAAAAGCAGCGTCGAAAACATCGACTGGGATGATTTTCAAAATCGCTTCACCACGGCGCTGACGCAGGTCCTGAATTCGGACGCGATCGAGACACCTTGGCCCGACCTCAATGAAGACGAAGTTTCAGGCCTGATCGAACAATACTCCGATCCGCAGTGGATTGAGTATCGATGATAGCTGATTGACCGCAGGAGGGGCTTTACGCCCGATGGGGCATGAGATCGGGGGCGTAAAGCGGCCCCTACAGCTTTGATCCCGCCACCCGCAACTGCGGGGCGAGCAAACTGTAAATGAAATGATCCACGTGATGGTCATAGAGCCACTCGGCCTTGCGCATCGTGCTGATTTTGAGGAAACCGAGTTTATCGGGAATTTTTTGGGCCCGAACGTTGTCCGTGGCTGCGGCGAGGAGCAGCCGATTGAGTTGCAGTTCGCCAAATCCGTTCTCGATCACCGCGCGACAGCACTGCGTCATGATCCCTTGGCCTTCACTGTCAGGTGAGATCCAATACGCGGGAAAGCCAATCCGGTTGGCCCAATCGATCCGATTGTGACCGATAATTCCAACGATTTTCCCATTGGCCCAAATCCCACAGGTAAACGCCCGTGACGCGGCAGTTTCCCGAACTGCCGCCGCAATATATTTCTCCGTGTCCACCAGCTTCCGAGTCGCATCCACCCACGGCAACCACTCGCGCAGTTTCACTCGGTGCGCATCAATCACCGCAAACAACGCCTTGGCATCCGACGGTTGCACATGTCGCAGCTCCAGACCGGGATTAATTTTGTGCAGGAGCATCTTAAAGCGAAAACTGAAAAATAAATTCGCGCAGGTGGCAACGGCCGAGTGCGCACCGCATTTTTAGGCAGGAAGAAAATAGAAGAGGATCGCGATGATCAAATAGAGCGCGAGCAACTGAGCGCCCTCAAGCCAGTTGCTTTCACCATCACCACTGATTTGTTCGGTCACAAATACCGCTGCGAGCACCGCCACCACTTCCGGCAGCGTGAATTCCAGATTCAATTGATGGGGAAACCAGAGGCTCACGAGCACCAACACCGGCGTGACGAAAAGCGCAATCTGAAGGCTCGAACCAACCGCGATGCCGAGTGCCAAATCCATTTTGTTTTTCAGCGCCATCGTGACCGCGGTGGAGTGCTCGGCCGCATTACCAATTACGGCGATGACGATCACGCCCACAAACGTCTCGGTAATACCGAACGAGGCCCGGGCCGCTTCGACGGCACCGACTAAAAATTCCGACATCCAAGCCACCAATCCGGTAACGACCACGAGCAACAGCACCGCCCGCCGGACCGGCCAGCTTTCCTCAACTTTTTCGACCGTCTCCGAAGCGGCTGCGGCGACTGGTTTGTGCTCATCGCCCGAAAACAGATCGCGGTGGGTAACGAGAGAGAAAACCAAAAGTGCGAAATAGCTGGCGAGGAGAACCATCGCAATGGCAACGGAGAGATTTTGTTCCGCTACTGGCGTCCAGTTACCGGGAGTTCTGGCCGCCGATAAATGAAAAACCGTCGGGATGACCAACGCAAAGGCGGCCAACAAAAGCGCCGTGCAGGAAGCGCGGACGGCTGTTTTGTTGAAACGTTGATGGGGATGTTTCAAGCCACCGCAGAAAATCGAGATGCCGAGCACGAGCAAAAGATTGCCGATGATCGACCCGGTGATGGACGCCTTCACCACGTCGAGCAGACCGGCCTTCAAGGCCATGAGCGCAATGATCAGTTCGGCCGCATTACCAAACGACGCGTTCAACAATCCACCGACGCCCGCGCCGAGCCGGTGAGAAAGTTGTTCCGTCGCCTCCCCCATCAAGCCCGCGAGCGGAATGATCGCGAGCGCCGACACCACAAAGAGCACAGTCTCGTTATGCCACGCCGGCACCGTGTGAATCGCAATCGCGACCGGCATAAAAACGAGCAGCCAGTTCAGGGATAACCACGGATATTTAACCGCACGGGAAGTACTCATAAGCTTGTTTGTGACTCAACCGTGATTAATGGCAGGAGTGGCATTCCGCCGCGATTCGATTACGCAGCACGGCGGACCTAGCCTTCATTAACATTTTGTTTTATTGCGCCGGAGCTTTTCCCTTCACCAACGTGATGACGCACTCCAAGTGTCGTGTCTGCGGGAAAAGATCGAACGGCTGCACGGCCGCAAGGTGATAACCGGCCGCGAGAAATCCCTTCAAGTCGCGCATCTGGGTTGCGGGATCGCATGAGACATAGACGACCGCGCGCGGACCAAACTCGAACAGCTGACCAAGAAAAAGTTCGTCGCAACCTTTGCGTGGCGGATCAATAATGACGACCGTATCGGCCGCCGGATAGGTCAGGCCGGCAAAAATCTGCGCGGCATCACTCGCTTGGAAAGTCGCATTGGTGATGCCGTTGGCGACGGCATTTTCCGTGGCAAATTTGATCGAGGTGACGCTGAGCTCAACGCCCGTGACTTTTTCAAACGCCGGGGCGCAGGACAACGCAAAGAGTCCGCTGCCACAATAGGCATCGACGAGAAATTTCGCTCCACTGGCCGCGGCCTGTTCGCGCACGTAGCCGGTGAACGCTGGCAAGATAAACGGATTATTTTGAAAGAAATCGCGCGCGAGGAAATGCAGCCGAAGCGGTTTGGCCGGTGCAGGCTGAGCGATCTCCTCAGTGATGATGGCATCGTAATCCGTGGTCACTCCCTCGAGTGCATGCCGGATGAGTAGCGTGGCATCGCGTTTATATTCACCCGCGGTAAGACGTTGGAGCGTTTTTGCCCGCACACCGGTGAGATGCGTATTGATCTCCGGCGTGGCGATGGGGCATTGGGGCACATCGACGAGATCAAAACGCGAACTCTGTTTCAAGAAACCAATCGGATACGCGGCCTCCGCTGCGGCGCCGGCGCCTTCAGCTCCTCGAGCTTTGATGCTCGATCCATCATTTCGCCGCGGCAGCGCGGAAAAATGCGGCGTAATTTTTGAGCGATAGCCAAATTCTTTCGGCGAGGCGATGACCGGTGCGACGGCAAATTCGATGCCAACCATAAACTTTAAGACCTCTTCCACCTGCTGACGCTTCCACTTCAATTGTTCCGCGTAAGTAAGATGCTGGTATTGGCAGCCCCCACACCGACCGAAGAGCGGACAAACGGGATTTATCCGATGAGGCGACGGGGTCAGGACCGAAATCAAATCGGCCTCAGTAAAGTTCTTGTGGTTGCGGTACACGCGCACTTTGACCCGTTCGCCGGGCAACGTGAAAGGCACCATCACGACCCATTTGCCCTCGCCTACCGTCACGCGTCCCAAACCCACGCCGAGATTGGTCAACGTCGAGACTTCGAGTTCAAGCTCGTGATGATAGGGGAATGGCTGGTCGTTAAATTTCTTTTTGCCCACGGAATACACAGAACACACGGAAGGGTTAGATAAAAGGAAATTGCTGCGGAGGTTTTCCGTGTATTCCGTGTGTTCTGTGGGCCCTACTCCTGAAAAAATCACCAGTCTTCAAAATCCCCGCGTCAAACAGCTCGTGAAGCTCCGCGACCGCCGCGACCGCGACGATGCTGGCCTTTTTTTGGTCGAAGGTTACCGGGAGGTCCGCCGCGCCCTCGAAAAGAACATTCGACTAATCGAGCTTTATTTCAGCCCTGAGTGGTTTTTGGGCGAAAATGAACCAGCTCTCATTGAACAAGCCCGACAAGCCGGCACTCAACTGTTCGAGTTGTCCAAGGATGCCTTTGCGAAGTGTGCCTACCGTGACCGGCCCGATGGATTGCTGGCAGTAGCGCCGCAGTGGAAGCACGCCCTTTCGGACCTCAAATTGAGCCCCAATCCGTTCTTATTGGTCGTCGAATCGATCGAAAAACCCGGAAACCTCGGCACGATTTTGCGCAGCGCCGACGCCGCGGGAGTCGACGGCGTTATCGTGTGCGATGCCGTCACGGACGTTTTTAACCCGAACGTCGTCCGATCATCGACGGGCGTGCTTTTCTCCGTTCCGATCGTGGTAGCCGACAGTGCGACCGTGCATGCGTGGTTGATCGAAAAAGGCATCCGAATTGTCGCCACGACACCCGACACCCCGAACATTTATACCAAGGTCGATCTGTGCGGCCCGTTGGCTATCGTGATGGGCAGCGAACAATACGGCCTCAGTAAATTCTGGCTGAAGGAGAGCAATCTTCTCGTCCGCATTCCCATGGCCGGCCAAGCCGACTCGCTGAATGTCGCGATGGCGACAATCATCACGCTCTTCGAAGCGGTCCGGCAGAGAACCGGGTGAATCTGCCGATCCACGCGCTGCGCCAAGCTGGGATCATGCAGCCTCGGCCGCAAATGTGTTTTGCCCATGACGGGAAGAAACGCCGCGGCAGGAGGGACTTTCCCAAATTTGAATTGGAGTGGCCCTCGGGTGTCCGCCATCGCGGCGTAAAGCCGCTCCTGCAACTCGGAGCCAGAGCTGTTTCTGCGGAGTTGAATGTGGTGGAACGCGGCCAAGCCTTGCCAACACGAAACCAAGATCAGTTTTTTTTGCGCAGGTATTCCAGTAGTTCGGCGGTCCCTGCAGACACGGACACCCTCGGCTGATAGCCCAGCTCCCTCCTCGCGGCAGAGATTTTAAACCAATGATCGGTTGCCATTTCCTTGGCGATGAAGCGGGTCATCGGTGGCTCGCCTTTCAGCGGCAATATGCGCCAGAGGGTTTCCAGCACGCCACCGGCGAAGCAGGCGGTGTTCAAAGAAACGTGTTTGGAAATTCCTGGCAGACCGACGCCGCGAAGCAATTCATCGAGCCAATCCCACAACACAACCGGCTCTCCATTCGTAATGAAGTAGGCCTTGCCCCCGACTCCCTTGGCCTCAGAGGAGGAGTAACCTATTAGGTTACTCTTGGCCAAGGCACTTTCGGCGAGGAGGTGGGCGTCGACGACATTGGTGATGTGCGTGACGTCCACTTTGTTTTGACCCGAACCGATGATTTTAAGCCGGCCTTGGCGCGCGGAAGCGAGGACGCGCGGAATAAGGTTTTTGTCCCCGGGGCCCCACACGAGATGAGGACGCAGCGAAACGGTCGCGAGGGTTTTTGAGTTTGCCTCGCTCACGAGTTTTTCGGCGGCCGCCTTGCTGACCGGATAGGCACTGGGGGCCTGCGTGCAGAGCGGTGCGGACTCGTCCACTCCACTCAAATCACCGCCGTTATACACGACGCTGGGGGAACTCGTGTAAACCAAGCGCGGCACGGCCGATTCGCGACAGGCTGCGATCACCGCGCGCGTCCCCTCGACGTTCACTCGGAAAAAATCAGTCGCCGGCCCCCAGACCCCCACGCGCCCTGCAACATGAAAAACCGTTCCCGCGCCGGCGCATCCTCGCCGCAATGCGGCGATATTGCCAAGATCACCTAAAATCACTTCGGCACCCAGTCGGGCGAGACTCGGTAAGGGTCGACGGGCCAGCACCCGCACGTTCCGGCCCTCGGCGAGTAAGCGCTCTGCAATTTTCCCGCCAATGAAACCGCTCGCGCCGGTGATGAAAACAGGGGAATCAGTGAGCACGGTGGACACAGAGAAATCGCAGATTGGAAAATTATTTCAGCGTCTTACCCGGCTCGATCGCACGCGCAGAGTCCGCCCATTTGGCCAGAGTGAGCCGGTGAATTTTAGCGTTGTGTCGAACATCCACCGGAAACGACGGATGGAAAAAGAATTTCTTAATGCTCACCGTGTGGGGATAATGCGTCGCGAGTTCGCGCAACTCCCGGGCCAGCTTCGCCCGATCGGCCACGCTAACCGCAGGCTGAACCACCAGCGCCGGTTCCTGCATTCCGCGTGGCCCGAGTCCGATCAAGGCGCATCGGACAACTTGGGCGTGGCCGCGAAAAACTTGTTCGCAGGATTCGGTGTGGAGCGTGCCGTTGGCAGT
This sequence comes from Verrucomicrobiota bacterium, assembly GCA_025362555.1. Taxonomy (GTDB): domain Bacteria; phylum Verrucomicrobiota; class Verrucomicrobiia; order Opitutales; family Opitutaceae; genus Lacunisphaera. Next base: position 14,495 of record JANYFP010000324.1, on the reverse strand, counting down.
CTCGACTCGTTCGGCAATGCGGCCGCAAAACCAGAGCCGGCCCGTCGAATCAAATCGGCCGGCGTCACCCATGCGGTGCCAGACTGCTTCACTCCGCGCCGCAGAAGCGCCAAGCGCAAAGTGCGAAGGATCAAGGAAAGCATCGGAGCCTGTCTCTTGAAACTTGGCCCTTGTTACTTGAATCTTGGCTGCGGCAGTTGCCTCTGGCAGATGATCGTATTCCTTCGTCACGGTTGGACCGGTGACGATGATCTCTCCGATTTGCCCAGGTGGCAGTTCGTGGATATCGGCGAGCGTCACCAACGGGCCATCATGGAGCGCGATCACTTTAACCTGATTTTCGGGCAACGGCCGGCCAATCAGGGAACCCAACGTGGGTTGCAATTCCAGATCCGTCGACGACGCGGTCGCGACGGGGAGCACCTCGGTGGCACCGTAGGGACTGTGCAATTTGCCGTTGGGCAACACGCGGGCGGCGTCAGCCCAGAGTGAAGCGGGCACGGCGGCACCGGCGCAGAGTATGCGGCGCATGCTCGGCAACGTAATATTGTGTTTGAGACAATGGTCGAAAATCTTTCTCCAGAGGGTCGGTGAACCAAATGAGGTGGTCACTTGCTCCTGTTGAATCGCGCGGACGATTTTCTCGGGATCAACCATCGCAGGTCGGCTAGGATCGATTTCCGGCACGATGGTAGTCAGGCCCAATGCCGGATTGAAGAGCGCGAAAATCGGCAGCATGGGCAAATCAACTTCGCCAGGCTTGATGTCGTAGGCGTCCCGGACAAGCCGCACCTGCGCTTCGAACATGCCGTGTTCGTAGCACACGCCTTTCGGCGCGCCTGTGGAACCGGAGGTGAACAGAATCGCGGCGAGATCGCTCGCGTTATTCGCGACCAGCTGAGCGTTAAGCGTTGAAGGTTGAGCGTCAAATTTGAGTCGCGCGGTGGCCGCGCCGCTAACCTTGATCCGTATCTTGACAGACACGAAAGCCGAACGGAAAACGTGGCTGAGAATCTGCGCGAAGGAAATGCCCAGCAGAATGCGGGGGTTCGAACGCGCCACACACGCGAGGAAATTTTTCCGGCCCATGCCCGGATCGATGATCACGGGTACGGCTCCGAGCTTAAAAAGCGCGAAGGCGGCAGCGATCAACGGCAGTCCCTGTCGGACCATGACGAGCACGCGGTCACCGCGTTGCACGCCGTTTTGCCGCAGATGCGCCACCCACGTATTTACCTCGGCATCGAGTTCCGCGAAGGAAAGGGTCAGGTAGTCGATCGCGCCCGATGAGGTGCGGCCGCGCGGTATTTTCACCGCGGCGTGAGCCGGTTGGCGCGCAGCCATCAGCGGCAGGTGGCGGGCGATGTTGGCGGACTCAGCCACGATGCGAGACTAACCTTTCAACGCGGGCTCCGCTTTGAGCAATTGTGCCTGCCACGGCAGCAACACGGTATCGATGCTTTGTGGATCACGGGCGATCAGCACGAGCTGGGAGCGAGTGGCGATGAGCGTGGGATCGAGATTCAATTGTTGAGCAAGCCGATCGCGGTCCGCCTTGATCCGGTCCTGGCGGGCCAACTCTTCCGGACTCATCGGTGTAAAATCACGGCGGCGCTCACGGCGCGGCAACGTTTGCGGATCGGTCGCGATGCCTTTGCGCACGGCTTCGGCGAGGCTGGGGAAAAGCCGGTCGTGCCGACGGCCGAGATTCACGTAGAGAATATCCTCGATCGGGCGCTCTTCGTCGGCGGCCCAAGCAATGCGGCCAAGCATTTCATTGCCGACCACTTTGAACGGCGGCGTATTGATTTTCTCGGCCCAACTTTCCCGCCATTGCCAAATGGCGTGCAGCACCGGAAGGCCGCGTCCCCGCAGTTTTTCCGAACCGGTGATGCGCCAGGCATTTTCATCGGGCACAGAAAATCCGTCACGGCCGACTTCCATCTGCCAGCGACATTTCTGCTCCATCCATTCAAGCCGGCCGAGTTTGATCAGTTCATCGCGGAGCTTATCGCGCAGAGAAAAGAGATGAAAAACGTCGAGCGCGGCGTAATCGAGCATGTCGCGTTCAAGCGGCCGTTGCGACCAGTTGGCTTTTTGATTATCCTTGTCGAGGATAACACCGAAATTCTGCTCGAGGAGTGCCGCGAGACCGAAGCGAGGAATGTTGAGCAGCTGGGCGGCGAACATGGTGTCGAACAGGCTCAGCGGTTGAAACCGGCAAAATTCCCAGAGCAAGCGCAGGTCATAGTCACTCCCGTGCATGATCAGTGGTTTGGCGGAAAGATACTGCCACAGCGGATCGAGTGGCATGTCGGCCAAAAGATCGACCAGGTAGATTTCGCCGACAGCATGGATTTGCAGGAGACAGACCCGGGTACGGTAGCGGAAAAGATTGTCGGCTTCGGTGTCGATCGCGATTTCCGTGCAGCGGTCAAGCGCAGCGAAAAGCGGCCCGAACTGCTCGGGGCGGTCGATGAATTGGTAGGGAGGAGTCGTGTTCAAGCGGAAAGAAGAGTTGGTTTGTCCCATGCCGAAAGGAAGTCGTCAATCAACAGTGGCAAGTCGGAGCTGTAGCCGCCTTCGAGAATAGCGGCGGCGGGAAGCGCGCTTTCACGCAGCCAGCGCCCGAGTTCGGCAAAGTCGGCGCGCTCGAGGGTCATTTGGGTAATGGGATCATGGACGTACGCATCAAAACCGGCGGACACGAGGACCACGTCAGGCCGAAATTCGAGGACCGTCGCCCAAGAACGAGCGAGCGAAGCCAGATGGGTTTCCCGAGGTGAATGCGGCGCGATTGGAAAATTTTTGCAATTGGCGGTCGAGTGGAGACCCGTGCCGGGATAGGCGGGAGATTGATGAACGGAAGTGAATAATACGTTTTCCCGACCAGCGAGGATGTCTTCGGTACCGTTGCCATGATGGGCGTCGAAATCCCAAACGGCGACACGCCGGCCGCTTTGGAGAGCGTAAAGTGCAGCCACGGCAATTTGATTGAGGTAGCAAAAACCCATGGCCTGGGTACGGGTGCAATGATGCCCGGGCGGTCGCATCAACGTGAACGCTTTTTCACCGGCGAGAGCGGCATCGGTGGCGGCAAGAGCGGCGCCGACGGCTCGTCGGGCGTGATCGTAGATTCCCGGAAACCAAGGCGTATCATCGTCCAGATCGGGGGCGTGCTGGAGTCGGGCCAAGAGCGCCGGGGTGTGAGCGGCGAGCAGAGCGGATTCAGCGGCGGGACTTGCTTGGCGCCAGATCCAATCCGGGTGCGCCGGTTTCAATTGGGCCACACTCCGGGTGATGCGGGCTGGTTGCTCCGGTCGCAGGTGCGAGCCGTATTCAATACAGGAAGAATCGTGAAAAAGGATCATGCAAGAGGTCCGCCTACGGACCGGTGGGAGTTCCTAAAAAAACCAAATCCGGCGGCGCGGCAAGGCGAGATTTGTGGGGGGAAATACTTCGGGTTTTCCCAATCTCAGCCGGCTGGCTGGTCGCGGGCGAAAGCTCCGGGACGATCAAGGATCAAAGCGATGAAGGGCCGTGGGAGATTTCAGGTGTCTTTTCAATTTTTTGTGACCAATTAACCCCCATGAAAGTCGTTGTGCTTTGTTCGGGTGGCATGGATTCGGTGACTGCGCTCCATTGGGCGCGGGCGCATCACACCGTCAGTGCGTCGCTCAGTTTCGACTACGGAGCCAAACATAATCACCGGGAAATTCCGTTCGCGGTGGAGCACGCGCAGCAAATCGGGGTGCCCCACCAAATCATTCCGCTCGATTTTATCGGGAAATTATTTGCATCCGATCTCCTCAAGTCCGGCGGCGCTATTCCGGAAGGCCATTACGCCGACGAAAACATGAAGCGCACCGTGGTGCCGTTTCGCAACGGGATCATGCTGGCGGCCGCGTGCGGGTTCGCCGAGAGTGCCGAGGCCGAGGGCCTCGTGATTGCGGCGCACGGCGGAGATCACGCAATTTATCCGGATTGCCGGGAGGACTTCATGCGCGCGATGGGCGAGGCGATGCGGCTCGGAACTTATGCCGGGGTGCAGTTACTGCGACCGTTCATAACCATGAGCAAGAGTCAGATTGCGGCCGAAGGCGGACGATTGGGGGTGGATTACGCGCGGACCTGGTCGTGCTACAAAGGTGGAGCGATTCATTGCGGCGTATGCGGGACATGCGTGGAGCGGCGCGAGGCGTTTTTGCACGCTGGCCTCAGTGATCCGACGATTTATGAGCGCACTCCGCCTTTGCCGGAGAAACCAAACCCATAGGACTGTTAGGTTTTATTTCTACTCATGCTGATTTCAGAAATTTTCCACTCTTTGCAGGGCGAGGGCGAACTGACCGGAGTTCCGTCAGTTTTCGTGCGGACGAGTGGCTGCAATCTCCGCTGCAACTGGTGCGACACACCCTATGCTTCGTGGAATCCCGAGGGGAGAATTATGACCGTGGAAGAAATTCTCACGGTGGTGCAGTCTTATCCCGCACGTCACGTCGTCCTTACCGGCGGCGAGCCCATGCTGGCAAAAGGCATTCGGGAACTGGCCGCCGAGCTGAAAAAACTCGGCTATCATATTACCATTGAAACGGCGGCGACCTTGGCGCCGGACGACATCGCCTGCGATCTCGCGTCGCTCAGCCCGAAGCTCAAAAATTCGACGCCGGACGCGCGACTGGATGAAGCGTGGCGGAAGAAACACGAGGCGTTGCGCTGGCAGCCGGAAGTTGTCCGCCACTGGCTCACGCATTATGGTTACCAATTGAAATTTGTGGTGTCGCAAACCGAAGACGTGAACGAACTCGAAACGATGCTCGGGCAACTGGCGCTGGAAATTCCCCGCGCAAAAATATTGCTGATGCCGGAAGGCGTGACGGTGGAGGCTTTGCGCGCGCGTGCGGGTTGGCTGGGTGAGTTGTGCAAGCAGCGCGGCTATCGCTACGCATCACGCCTGCACGTCGAGCTCTACGGCAACAAGCGCGGAACATGACGAGTGAGCGGCCATTGCCTCCTGCGCCTCCGCGCAAACTATCGCTGGAGTTGGCAGAATTGCATGCGCGCGCAGGGGATCGGGCGGTACCGTTGCGCGAGGTGATATTTGTCCTGCGTCAACGCGCCTACCTGCTCCTGATCGTGCTGCTCGCGTTGCCGTTCATCCAACCGGTGCCATTGCCCGGATTATCGACGCCACTCGGGTTGGCCATTGTGTTGATCGCGTTGCGACTGTCGCTCGGCCAGCGCCCCTGGCTGCCGATGAAAATCCAGCGCGCAAAACTACCGGCCGGATTTTTCGGGAAAGTGTTAACCATTACGCAGCGTCTGCTGCGTTTTCTTGAATCGGTACTCCGGCCGCGCTGGCCGGCGGTTACCGGCACGGCTTTACTCAATCAAGTCCACGCAATCGTCATTCTGGCCTCGGCCTTGATTCTTCTCCTCCCTTTACCGATTCCGCTTTCAAATTTACTTCCGGCCTGGGCGATTTTTCTGTTGGCCTGCGGATTGTTGGAACGCGACGGTCTTTTCATTGCGCTGGGTTATGTGGCTTTCGCGATTGGCGCGGCCTATTTTTTCCTGCTGGGCACATTCGCCAACGAAGCGTTTAAACACGCTTGGGAGTGGCTCCAAACCAAGTGGTGAAAAAACGCGGCTGCGAAAAGACTCCGCGCCCAACCCGACCAAGTCTCAGCAGGTCAGGACAATTTTGCCGCATTGCGCGCCAGTTTCCATGTGACGCAGAGCATCAGCCGCGCGATCCAGCAGGAAAATTTTATCCACGATTGGGACGATTTTCTTGGCCTCGACCAGGCGGGCCATGCCGGAGAAATCAAGGGGGGAACCCATCGTCGTGCCGAGCAATGAAATCTGGCGAAAGAAACAGCGACGCAAGTCGAGTTCGGTGGGGTTGCCCGTCGTAGCGCCGAAGAAAACGATGCGGCCACCGGGATTGGCGAGCTCGATCAGTTTGGCGAATCCGCCGCCACCGGCGCTGTCAATGATCACATCAAAAAAGCCCGCAACTTTTTCCAACTGCCCACGCCAATCCGCATCGCGATAATTAACGCCCCCGAGAGCGCCCAGGGCCTGCGCCGATTGAATTTTTTCAGGAGAACTGGAAGTCACCCACACATGGGCGCCCGCCGCGACCGCGAATTGGAGCGCGAATGATGCCGCGCCTCCACCGATGCCCGTAATCAGAACGCGCTCCCCCGCGATTAATTTTGCCCGCGTAAAGAGCGAGCGCCAAGCCGTCAATCCGGCCAGCGGTAACGCGGCCGCTTGCTCCCACGAGAGATGGGCGGGCTTCGGTGCGAGATTCGCCGTCGGAATGAGGATCTGCTCAGCGAAGGTTCCGTTATCCGGCAGGCCGAGAATTCGAAACGCCGGCCCTTGCGCGCGTGGATCGCGACCCCAGTCAAGCGATGGATTAATGATGACGTCACGCCCAACCCAACCGTCATCTGAAGGCGTGCCGACCGAGATCACCGTGCCAGCCCCATCCGAACCGAGAATCATCGGGGTTTTGATCCCCGCGTAATGTCCCTGTTGAATCCAAAGATCCCGGTGATTGAGCGCTGCGGCCCGAAGTCGGACGACGGCATGCCCGGGAGTCGCCACCGGATCAGGCTCCGATTGAATCGACAAAGGTTGCTTCACTCCGACAAGAACTGCGGCTTTCATGCGATGACTGTGTTTATAATTTTCCGCGAGACAAGGGTGGTCGATGATTGATCAAGAAATTAGGCGGAACAAGAGAGTTGCCCAGGCCGCAATCAGATTCCCTGCGTTCGCAAATCCTTATTCGTCGCGGGCTACCTTTTCAACTTCGAGCGAAGTTTTTTTATTTCGGGACTGACCGCGGCGCAGCCTTCACTGCCACAACCGGATGAGCCACGCTTCCTGACAACGGAATAAATCAACCCCGTTGCGGCCACCACAACGAGGGCGAGGGCGAGGAAAGTTTGGAGGGAAGTAGACATCGGACTTGTGACCACAGAAGACGCTGAAGGCACAAATAGCAAACAGGGCAGAAGCGTTAATAGCCCAGTGCGCGGCCGGTTTGATAAATTACAAAACACACCAGCCATGCCGTGCCGGTCATGTAGAACGTTTGAAACAGCGGCCACCGCCACGAATTCGTTTCACGTCTCACAACGGCGAGCGTGCTCACACATTGCATGGCGAAAACGTAAAACACCATAAGCGTAATACAAACTAGCGCCGTGAAAACCGGGGCACCATCGGGCCAAGTGGCCTGACGCAGGGCATCGCGCAACGGCGTGGTATCATCATCAGCACCTTCGACCCCGAAGACCACACCCATGGAATTAACAAAGACTTCGCGGGCGGCGAAGGACGTGATGAGACCAATGCCAATGCGCCAGTCGAAGCCCAGCGGCTTGATCATCGGTTCAAGGAGATGCCCAGCCTGGCCGGCAAAGCTGTGGGCAATTTGCTGCGTCGATGTGGCCGCAGGGTCCGGTAATTTCGGATAGGTGGTGAGGAACCAGAGGACGATGCTGATGCCGAGAATGACCGTGCCCGCTTTGCGCAGAAAGAGACCGGCACGTTCGAACATGTGCAGGGCGATATCCCGAAGTCGCGGCAGGCGATAGGGCGGCAGTTCCATGATCATCATTGGCGGTTTGCCTTTGAGGAGCGTGCGCTTGAAGAGCCACGCGAAACCGAAGGCACCGGACGTGCCGAGCGCATACATGGCGATCATAATACCGACCTTCGTAAAGATGGCGTCAGTCGGGAGCAGGGCCGCAATCAAGAGCAAGTAAACAGGCAGCCGCGCTGAGCAACTCATCAGCGGGGCCACGAGAATTGTGACAAGCCGGTCCTTCGGATCCTCAATGGTGCGCGTGGCCATGATGCCGGGAATGGCACAGGCGTAGGAGCCGAGTAGCGGAATAAAGGATTTCCCATTTAATCCGACGCGGCTCATCAACCGATCCATAATAAAGGCGGCGCGCGCCATATAACCGGTGTTTTCCAACAACCCGATAAAGAAATACAAAATCAGAATCTGGGGCAAAAAAACGAGCACGCTCCCGGCCCCGCCAATGACTCCCGCCGTCAGCAAATCACGCAATTCACCCGGGGTCATTGAGCGTTTAACCCAATCTCCCAACGCACTCATGCCAGCGTCAATCCAGTCCATGGGATATTGCGCCAGCGTGAAAATCGAAATAAACAGCGCCGTCATGATACCGCCAAACACGAGCCAGCCCCAGAACGGATGGACGACCACGGCATCAATCTTGTCGGAAATGGAGGGGCCAACTTCACCGCTCGACTGCACCACATCCGTGCAAATTTTAGCGATCGCATCGTAACGGCTCGCCACCAGCGTACCGGCCCAATCGGTCCCCTCTCCTTCCCAGCGTTTTTGCCAGTGCGCGAGAATTTCGTGAGTCCGCGGACTGAGCGGCGTGGAGCCGGCAACACGCACCGTGTCAAAATCGGTCAGGAGCAATAACGCTTCCGCCCGGGCGACGAGCGGCGAACGTCCGTCACTGTCCGTCAGAGAAGCTTGCAGCTCGGCGACCGCCGGAGCGACTTGCGCCGGCACATCCCAACGGTGTTTTGCGAGCGAGAGATCAACACGGCTCATCGCAAGTTTGAGATCCACCAGCCCTTTCCCGTTGATCGCCTCGCACGCGATGACCGGAACCCCGAGTTCTTTTTCCAAACGTGAAGCGTGAACTTGCAGACCTGCTTTCAGAGCGAGATCCATCATGTTCAACACCAGAATAACGGGGCGACCGAGATCGAGCAGTTGATGGACGAGGTAGAGATTTCGCTCGAGATTACTCGCGTCGATGATGCAAAGAATCCGGTCCGGCTGTGGGGTATCGGCCCGCCTTCCGAGTAAAACATCGCGGGTCACGGCTTCGTCCGGTGAACGCGCGGCGAGTGAATAGGCGCCGGGAAGATCAATCAGTTTGATTGGCTTGCCGTGTTGCGAATACGTCTCGCCAATTTTTTTCTCAACCGTAACGCCGGGATAGTTTCCAACTTTTTGTTTCAGTCCGGTCAGGGCGTTAAACAAAGTACTCTTGCCGCAATTCGGATTTCCGACGAGCGCGTAAACCGGAGTGCGCTCGTTGGCTTGGTGCGGACGTTTTTTGCCCGGCAATGAAATGTGGGAAGGAAGATCGGCCACAGTTCAGGTTTCCACGGTGATTTGGTCGGCTTCTTCGCGACGAAGGGAAAGATGATAGCCGCGAATTTTTATTTCGATGGGGTCACCCATTGGGGCGGAGCGAACAAAGGTGACCATGGTGCCGGCGAGGAGGCCCATTTCTCGCAAACGGAGGAACGCTGCGCCCGCTTTTGGGAAATCTTTCACGCGGGCGGAAGTTCCAATCGCGAGCTGAGAAAGTTTTTGATCAGTAGGCATACAGGAAATCTGCATTCAGCAATTCTGGCTAACCAGAATTAGCGGGCGGCGGAGGGTAACTTTTCCACGATGATATTCATCGCAGCCGCATGACTCAGGGCGAGACGCGTGCCGTTGATCTGACAAAGACTCGTGGTGCTGCCGGAGATTTTGGTCACCAAGGCCGCTTCGTTAAAACCCATCTCGCGGATGCGCTGGCAAAAGTTTTCGTCCCCCTTTAATTCCCACACCCGACCCGTCGCGCCAGCAGGCAGTTGGCAAAGGGGAGAAAGGTTTTTTTGAGCGGCGGGCATTGCGGTTGAGACTGAGTATCAGAAGGGAAGCAGAAAAAAGCCCCGGGTCAAACACTGTGGTGTTTGCCGAGGCTGAAAGGTTAATGGCGGCGGCGTTTTACCGCGAGTTGCACTCCAGAGTAACGCACCAAGCTCTGAAGATGCTCGTACTGTTGAGGATCCAAATGCTTGGCTTCCTTCAACTCTTGCTCCGCGCGCTTCATCGCGTTTTCGACGGCCGTTTCGTCGATCTTCTCTTCGGTGATGGCGTTTTCCGCCAGCACGCGAACGGTATCGCCGTCGATCTGGGCGAAGCCGCCGCCAACCGCGAGCCATTGCGTAATGCCGCCTTTGGTGATGCGCAATTCGCCGTTCTCGATCTGCGTGAGTAGCGGGATATGGCCGGGGAGGATGCCAATCTCGCCCTCGACCGTCGGGATCACGACGGAGTCGATGGTGTCGGAATACACCTTCGCCTCAGGCGTGACGATTTCGAGTATGAGAGGCATGTTTGAGAAGGATTAAGTAACAGGCATCAAGGGCCAGGAAAAGCAGTCGATCTTGTTACTGGGATGCTTGTGTATGGTTACTTTTTCGCGGCGGCGGCGATGACTTCGTCGATACCACCCTTCATGTAGAAATCACCTTCGGCGACGTGATCGAGTTCGCCGTCGAGGATCATCTTAAAGCCGCGAACGGTGTCCTTGACGGGCACGTATTTACCAGGAGCACCGGTAAATACTTCGGCCACAGCGAATGGTTGGGAAAGGAAGCGCTGAATCTTGCGGGCGCGGTAAACGGAGAGCTTATCCTCCGGGGAAAGTTCATCGAGACCGAGAATCGCAATGATGTCCTGCAAATCTTTATAGCGTTGGAGAACGCGCTGAAGTTCACGGGCGACCTTATAGTGCTCTTCGCCGACGATGTCGGGCTGGAGCGCTTTCGAAACGGATGCGAGTGGATCGACGGCCGGATAGATACCGAGCTCGGCAATGGAGCGCTCCAACACGATCGTGGAGTCCAAATGCGCGAAGGTGTTGGCGGGCGCCGGATCGGTCAAGTCGTCGGCTGGCACGTAAACGGCCTGCACGGAAGTGATCGAACCTTTCTTCGTCGAAGTAATGCGCTCCTGGAGGAGACCCATTTCATTCGAGAGCGTGGGTTGATAACCAACCGCAGAAGGCGAACGGCCGAGGAGAGCGGACACCTCGGAACCGGCTTGGGAGAAACGGAAAATATTGTCGATGAAGAGCAATACGTCTTGGTTCTTTTCGTCGCGGAAATATTCGGTCATCGCCAGAGCCGAGAGCGCCACGCGCATACGCGCACCTGGAGGCTCGTTCATCTGGCCGTACACGAGAGCGACCTTGGATTTGCCAAGGTCCTTTTGATTGATGACGCCGGCATCAGACATCTCGTGGTAAAGGTCGTTGCCTTCACGGGAACGTTCACCGACACCCGCGAACACGGAGTAACCACCGTGCGCTTTCGCAATGTTGTTGATGAGCTCGAGAATGACGACGGTCTTGCCGACGCCAGCACCGCCGAAAGCTCCGGCCTTACCGCCCTTGATGAAGGGACAGATCAAGTCGATAACCTTGATGCCGGTTTCGAGAATGGTCGCCTTGGTGTCTTGATCCGCGAGCGCCGGAGCTGGACGGTGAATGGGATAGCGCTTCGTGTAAGCGACCGGTCCTTTGCCGTCAACGGGCGTGCCGGTGACGTCAAAAATGCGACCGAGAATGCCTTCGCCCACGGGCACCGAAATCGGGGCGCCAGTATCAACGACGGGCGCGCCGCGCACGAGGCCTTCGGAGGAGGACATCGCGATGGTGCGGACGAGGCCGTCACCGAGATGTTGCTGGACCTCGAGGGTCAGCTTCTCCTGCTTGCCGTTGACGATGAAGTCGACGGTGAGCGCCTGATAAATGGCCGGGACGGAGTTCACTGGGAACTGCACGTCGACGACGGCGCCGATTACTTGTACGATTTTGCCTGTGTTGCTCATGACGAAGAGGAGAGCGGGGGTTGGATGATTAAATTATTATTGCGAAGAGAACGAGGCCGCCGAGATCTCAAGAATTTCCTGAGTGATGCCGGCCTGACGCGCCTTGTTGTATTCGAGAGAAAGTTCGCCGATCAGTTTCGTCGCGTTGTCCTTCGCGGTCTTCATGGCGACCATGCGCGAACTGTGTTCGGACGCCTTGGCGTTAAGAATGAGCTGATAGACACAACGGTTGACGTAAAATGGCAGCAACGCATCGAGCACCGAAGCGGCATCGGGCTCAAACAGCATATCGCGATCGTCAACCTGGCGGCTGACTCCGGCTTCGCTGCGGAGATGGGCCACGAAATCTTTTAGGCTCGTGAGAGGAAGCACGGGGCGGACGGTCGCTTCCTGCACGAGAGTATTCCGGTAATACGGATAGATGACTTCGAGGGTATCAATCGTGCCCTCGAGGTACATTTTGATCATGAACTCGACGACCGTCTTCACGTCGGCGAATGGAACGCGATCGCTCACGCTGAAATCCGCCACGACATCGCGATGCGTCCGGGCGAGGAACTGAGCGCCCTTGCGACCGATCGCGACGTACTTGGCCGGCGTCTTAATTTCGGTAACGAGCTTGAAGAGATTTCCGTTAAGCGGACCGCAGAGGCCCTTGTCGGTCGTGACGAGTAAAATGCCGCGGGTCTTGACTTCGCGTTTCACCAGAAACGCGTGTTGCGACTCATCGACGCGACCGGCGAGCGAAGCCAGCATGTCGGCCATGAGCTGGGCATAGGGCCGACCGGCGAGCGCGGCCTGCTGCGCCTTCTTCATTTTCGACGCCGCAACCAACTCCATCGCCTTGGTGATCTGGCGGGTGTTTTTAACCGACTTAATCCGTCGGCGGATGTCGCGAAGTGAGGCCATGGGGATCTACGATTTTGGATTTACGATTTTAGAATTGAAGCAAGCGACAGGTTAAGCGGCGGTGGATTCAATCGTTTTTCGTAAGGCGAATTCTAAAGTTTGCTGGTTACTTGGCGGCGAACGTAGCCTTCCATTCGTCGGCGGCGGTCTTCAGATCGGCCTCGATTTCCGGGGCGAGAGCGGCCTTGGTGCGAATGGTGGTGAGCAAGGCATCCTTGCGGGTGCTCAGGAAATCACGGAGCGAGTTCGACGCACCAACGACGTTCTTCACATCGATGGAATCAAAGTAGCCCTTCTGCAACGTCCACAAGATCGCGGCCTGGGTTTCAATCGCGATGGGATTAAGCTGCGGCTGCTTGAAGAGCTCGACGATGCGCGCGCCGCGATCGAGGGTGGCCTTGGTCTTCGCGTCGAGGTCAGAACCGAATTGCGCAAACGCCGCGAGTTCACGGAACTGGGCGAGCTCACCCTTGAGCTTACCACCGACTTGCTTCGTGACTTTGATTTGCGCGGAGGAACCGACGCGGGAAACGGAAAGACCGACGGACACCGCGGGACGAATACCTTGATTGAAAAGATCGGTCTCAAGGAAAATCTGGCCGTCCGTGATCGAGATCACGTTCGTCGGAATGTAGGCGGACACGTCGCCGGCCTGCGTCTCAATCACCGGAAGCGCGGTGAGCGAGCCCTTGCCGTCGAGGCGGGCAGCGCGCTCGAGGAGACGGGAGTGTAGATAGAAAACGTCGCCAGGATAAGCTTCGCGGCCGGAAGGACGCTTCAAGATCAGGGAAATTTGGCGATAAGCGACGGCGTGCTTTGAGAGATCGTCATAAACGATCAGCGCATCCATGCCATTTTCCATGAACCATTCGCCGAGCGCTGCGCCCGAGAAAGGAGCGATATATTGATTCGCTGGATTATCACCCGCGGTCGCAGCGACGACGATGGTGTATTGCAGTGCATCGGCGGCTTCGAGGGCGGAAATGGTGCGGACGACGTTCGACTGCTTCTGGCCGATCGCGACGTAGATGGAATAAACGGGGCGGAAACTCTTATCACCGGAAGCGAGACCAACCTTGTTGATGCGCGCCTGATTGATGATCGTATCGAGACAGATGGTGGTCTTGCCGGTGCCGCGATCGCCGATGATGAGTTCGCGTTGGCCGCGACCGATTGGAATCATCGAGTCGATCGCCATGATGCCGGTGAAGAGCGGCTGGTTAACCGATTTACGAGCCATAACGCCTGGCGCGATTTTTTCGACAGGGTAGACTTCTGTCGCGGCGATCGGGCCTTTGCCGTCGATCGGATTGCCGAGGGCGTCGACGACGCGGCCGAGGAGGGCGCGGCCGACTGGAATCGAAAGAAGTTTGCCGGTGGTAGTGACTTCGTCGCCTTCCTTGAGTTGGGAAACGTCGCCGAGGACGACGCAGCCGACTTCATCCTGTTCGAGATTGAGCGCGATGCCGATGGTGCCACCGGGGAATTGCACCATCTCATTGTACATGACGTCGGAGAGTCCGTCGACTTTGGCGACGCCATCAGCCACGGTGCGGATGTGGCCGGTGTTCTTCTTGACCGCCTTGGTGGAAAGTTTGGCGATCTGTTGTTCGATTTGTTCGATGACGTTGCTCATGGCGAGGGGCGCTGGTTAGAGAAAAAGGTGCGAAATTAAACGGAGAGGGAAGCCAGTTGGTTGGCGACGGAAGATTCGTAGACATCGTCGCCAAGGCGAACGCGAATGCCGGCAAGCAGTGAGGCGTCGAGTGACGCACTCGCAGTGATGGGCCGTTGATATTTTTTCGTCATCGCCTGTTCAATCCGGGCGAGAACTCCTGAGCCCAACGAACCGGCGTGGGCAACGACGGCGTGCGATTGAGCGAGCTCGATACTGATC
>JANYFP010000300.1 GCA_025362555.1 Verrucomicrobiota bacterium | reverse complement strand
GGAATGCCGCGTAGAGATCTGGTCCGCGCACAATGGAGGGATATTTCAGATAGAGCGCATCGATCTGGGCATTAATGGCGGGAGCTTTCGCCAGTTGATCGGGAATGTCGGACCAAGGCATGTGGGGAATCACGGGAACTTTCCCGGCCGCGATCACCTTTTGAATAAGTATTTCCATGGCGGCCGAGAAACCATCGGAGCCTCCATTGGTTCCATAGTTGAGCGTAACGAACCGTCCGGGATAAAGTGCGAGGGAGTCGTCAATCACCTCATTCGCGGACCAAACATTGGAGCCTCCAATGCCAGCCGAAACGACCACGGGCCACCGGCTGGGCGCCAGAGTATTGACCCGCCCCGGCAAGTCGCTGAAGAGATACGCGGCGAACCCGGTGATGGAATCGCCCATGAACAGCCAGCAGTCGGATGCTCCGGCGGGAGCGGAATAAACATCCAGATCAATTCCGATGTTGGTCGGATTGGAACTCGCGGTAGCCCGCAAACGCACCCAGTTGGCCCCGGCGAGATTAATCAAGTGCTGGCGTGAACCTCGATTGTTTCCCGTCACCGTAGCAACGGTTTCCCAGCCGCTACTCGGCGCGCTATTCCCACCACCAGCGGCGGCATTGATCTCGATCGTGTAATCGATCGGCAAACTCAGGAACTCACTCGGCGAAGGATTTAAATAGCCCAACGCCCGCCCCGCATACCACGCGACGAGCCCTTGTTGACGCTGATTGCTCGGCACACCTGATAAATCGTACGCGATCCAAGCAGGTAAGCCGTCGGAAAACCACAGTGACTGGAAGTTGGTATCGTTCGCCGAGGAGGCGGATACCCCGTTAACCGATGCTGACGAATACGCCGGCACATTGCGACTGATCAGCGACATGGCAGGGATAGCGGTCTCCGCTTTTGCCGCCAAACCGAGCAGCACAAAAAACACGCTGTAACTCAGCAGGCGAAACCATGAGCTGCCAGTAATCCCAACAACACGAGAAACGCCTCCAGCGGGGTATAGCTTCATAGAAGAAAACAATAACTCTCCCAGACCAAAGGGGAGAAATATTGTTGCGGCCATTTTTCATGTTACTCTTTTTTTATGAGAGCGGGCAGATATCCCCTATAAAACTCTAGGCATTTATCTCAGAGGGAAAACCGCCAACAAACCTAAGCCGTGAAAACTTGATGCGCCCGACCCGGGAATGCATCCGCAGTTGATTTTACTAACCGCGAATCACGCCAAGAATCGAGCGCCGCCGATCGATTCTCATGTCTACCACCAAAAAGAATTTCTTCCTGCGCGATCATTGTTTGAGCTCAGATCCGAAGGCGTGCAGCGCGCCTCAAAATCGCGGCGTAAAGCCGCTCCGCCTACTACTCAGTCGCGTTGGCCGCATCCGCCCGCTCCTTCAAGGCTTTCAACTCGAGGGAATCAGGGCAGAAGAGCGAGGCCTGATTCAAAATTTTACGGATCACGGCGAGCTGCGGCGCCTTGACCATCGCCAAAGCGGGATCGAGCTCGGAGCTGGCCGTCTCATCTTTTTGCAGCGCCAAAGCCACCACCAATTGAGTGCGTATCTCGACTCTTGAGGGATCAATTGCGAGCGCACGGCGATAGCTGACGCAGGCATCCGCGTCGCGTCGGGCATTCAACTGCATCGTGCCTAGACCCCACCACGCCTCGGTATCTTTCGGCGTGAGTTCCGTTGCCCGCTGAGCGTCCGCCAGTGCGCCCTCGACATCCTTAACCCGCTCCCGCGTCTTGGCGCGATTACGCAACGCACCGGAGCGACGCTCATCGGTGTCGGCAAACTCGATGGCCTGATCAAAATCAGCGCGCTCTCGCTCGGATTCGCCCAGCTTCCGCCACAGCAGACCCCGAACGCCATAGGCGATGCGATGCTTCGGGTCACTGGCAATTGCGTGATTGAAATCGGCCAAAGCCAAATCGACCTCGTCGTGGATTTCGTAATAATTGCCGCGGTTGTTCAGCGCGTCCGCGAAGTCCGGGTCGATGATCAAGGCCAGCGTGTATTCCCGCAATGCACCGTCCAGGTCGCCTTTGGCCCGTAGAGCGTTGCCCGCAGTTTTGTGTTCGAGTGCGGTTCCTGGCGGCAGAACCTTGACGTCACTGGTCACTGGAGCAGGAGCAACGCCGCGCGCCGGATTAGGATTTTGCGCATCGTAACGTGAACCGGCGAGGTAGGCGCTCAGTTTAGGATCAAGTTTCAAAGCAGCACCGAAATCGGCCGCAGCTTCAACTGCTTCACCTTTGCCGTCATGCGCCACGCCCTGCCACAGCCAACCTTCGGCAATTGCCGGCTTGTTTTTGGTGAGAAGCGCAAAATCAGCCAGCGCACCGGCGTAATCACCACGCTGCACCCGGAGTTTACCGCGCTCAAAATGTCCGTCGAGATTGTTGTCCTGCAGCAGGAGCGCCGCATCGTAATCTGCCAGCGTCGCCACCAATTGACCGTAGGATATAAAAATCCGGGCCCGGGTGAAATGGGCCTCGGCCAATGCCGCCACTCGGCGCTTTTCGTTCGGCACCGAATGGAGTAACGCATCCCATTCGGAGTCGGTAGCCGATAAGTTTTGCGCGATGGCGGCGGAATAATCCGCGAGCAAAGCGTTTGGATCCTGGGCTCCCGTCAATTTGCGCAAAGCCCCCGCCCGTTGGAAATGCGCCTCGCCGGAAGCATCTGGCTGCAGATAAATCGCCCGGCTAAAAGCGGCGATTGCGCGCCTCATGGCGGCGTCACTCTTGGCGGCCTTTTCTTTCTCCTGGCCAAAAAACGCCAGCGGAAACCCCACCTCACGATCCCACAGCACCAGATGGGCCTTACCCAGTTCAAACCACGCTTCCGCATTTTTCGGCTCGAGCTCAATCACGCGGAGAAAATCCGTGGTGGTCTCGGCGTAATCGAAGGGGTGTTGCCGTTCGTCGAGATCACTTTTGAGCGGCACGTAGGCCAGTCGCATCCGCCCGCGATCCAGCAACACCGCCGGCGAGTCCGGGACGATTTTGACGGCGCGGTCGAGATCGGCGAGGGCCGAGGCGATGAAGTTCGCCGGCTCGGAGGGGCTGCCAGTAACCAAGAAGCTGAAACTATTCGCTCCCTCGGCTTTCTTGAAGTTGAAACGCGCCCGCGCCATCAAAGGTCCGACGCTGCCAGGATCATTCGCGACCGCTTTGTTTAATGGGGCCAGTTCGGCATCGAATGGTAATTTGCCCGTCGTGGAATTCAACTTGATGGCCGCGTTCCAATCGCTCACAGCCAAATCGTAATCACCCAGATTATAATGCGCCCAAGCACGATTTTGCCGCCACTGGGCTCCATCATAAAGTGCGAGCGCCGCATCGTAATCAGCCAGCGCGCCGGCATAGTCGTAGAGCGCGGATTTCGCCTGCCCGCGATTGTTCAGGAGCTCGCTGCCTTTCTTATCAGCACCCGCATTCGCTTTGATATAACCGGTTTTTTCAGCGAGATCGTAAGCCGCAATCGCGTCCTGATACTTCGCCAGCCGGTTCGCAATGTAACCTTGCTGAAAATAGTTCCCCGCCTTGCCATTAATTTTATTTTTACCGTCCGACTCAAACGCGGCGACGAGGCGCACCACCTCGTTGATATCCGCTTCAGCCTGAGTCCAGTCAGCACGATCCGGCGCTTGCATCTTCTCGGGCAATCGGGAGCGTTCGTAAACCGCGATAATTTTTTCGAACGGTGTTTTCGCCGCGTTTACTTTGGCCTCGGCACTGACTTTGGCCGCAGCCTCGGCTTTTTTTGCCTCAGCCAATTCATCGTCAGCTTCCGCGCCTACCCCTCCAGAATAGTCATTGTCAGCAGCCCTCGTCAATGGGACGGCACCGGGACTCAGTAATGTCAGGGCGAGCAGCGCCCAAATAAAACGCGGCGCGAGACGGCAAAGATAATTTAATTTCATGAATTTTTGGAGCGATACCAGACCCGTCAAAAGGCTGGCCGATAGAATAAAAAATTAGCAGGCATGACGTGATTGCTCGGCGCACAATCAGACTATTCGTGGACCGAACCGGCGGTCGAAGGAACGGCGCGCACGGAATGGTTCAGTTTTCGTATCCAAGCGACGCGAGCCAGAATTTAAGTCCGATTGTTCCCGCGATGATTATCACCGCCGTCACAATCGAGAACACCCGCATCCGGCGTCGGTCGGTTTGAAGGGCGCGAATCGACGCGTAACCTGCGAGGCCGCGGATGAGCCAGTAGGCGCCGAGGACGATGCCCATCGTGCCCAACGCGAACGCCGCCATGAAATAGGTAACGCTTTCCGTCTGCGCGGATACCGAATCGAGGATGACCTTCACCTGGTAAGCCACCAACGCCGCGCCTCCAGCGAAGAAACCCGCGCCGAGAAGACGCGCAGCCAGATCAGTACGAGGTTGCCAAAGAGGTTCGGACATGGGGGTTTTAAGCTCAGCGAGCGAAGTGGTGACGAAAAGACCGAGGCATAATTCCCTTTCACCCAGTGAGCGAGATCAGAGAGATGAGGACGCGGTCATGAAGACGCCATCTTAACTTCCGCAGCGCTTTCAGGCAATACGCGAACCTACGTAGGCGAGTATAAAATACGGCTGAGTGATCAACGGATCATCACTGGCAGGAAACATTCCTAACTGAGGACGTTTATTACCACGCAAAACTTAAAAGTCCGCCACCCACCCCGTCCCGGATTTCACTCCGTGCGACACACCGTGAGAGACCGCTCGACCGGATTCACTTCTTCTCTGACGGAGGCAAATATTCGTGCACCTGCAGTTCCCCAAGGTTGACGTGCTCATTGCGCGAGCCGTTTGCGCCAATTATCAGCGGGGGTTTGGTATCACAACCGAGATGCGAGCCACCAGCGGCGATTAACGCCGTCAGCGCCTCAGGCAAAGTCGTGCCCTCAGTCGGCATACTCATCTTGGTGGACCAGAGTAATTTTTTTCCGTGCTGACGCGTCGCGGTAAAATCAAAAGCCATCACGTAGAGATAAAATCGATTTTCCCGCGACGCATCGTTCAGCCGGCTGTTTTCCATGAGCTGGAATTCATTCGATTTATACATGCCCACCAGGCTACGCATTTCTCGCCCATTAAAAAATGCGACGTTGGGCGGCTCATCCGGATCGCCACTGCTGAAATCGGCGAGCTCCGGTTTCATGGTCCCCCACCTTAGCACCAGCAACAGGTTCGGTGGATGGGTTTCATTCGTCAAGAAGTAGCCTCGCTGCGCAAGCGCGCCGGCGAGGGCCTGCATAACCTCGATCCGCAAAGACTGTACGTGACCCGGCACCTCGGGCGCGCTTTCTTTGGTCCCACCGATGAGAGGAAGATAATAAAGCGGGGCGGCAGGTGTAGGTGGCGCGGCCTGAACCCATGCGGGCATGACATCCCCGACGACGATAATGTCCGAGGTAACCGCGAAAAGCCGGACCGAAAGCAGCACAGCACCCCAGACTAAATACCTGGCCCGCATTGGACGTGAAGGGTCCGAGCTTCTAAACACCGTGATGATCGTGCGTGATTTCATGGCTTAAACCCGGTGATTTTTGAATCTGGTTCGGAAGAGTCTCAACTGAGGGAGTAATAGTTTTTTGGTGGGAAACTCCACACAGATTTCATCATAAACGTATCGTAAAGCAATCGCGCCCCATCACCCCCGTCACACTTTCCTGATCGAAACCGCCTCATCTTCGACCGGCGTCACCACGCGGCCGCCAACTTCAGGAAGGAGCCACACCAACAAGGCCAGAACTCCCAGACAAATTCCCGGCATCGCGAGAACTGGTGCGAACCCCAATTTGGGGAGGAGCACACCAGCTATGGTCGGACCAAGAAGTCCACCGACACCTTTGCCGATATTTTGGCAAAAGCCGGGCCCAGTGCTGCGCAAATAAGTTGGAAAAAGTTCGGAAGCCAACGACCCCATGATACTGCCAATGCCAAAACTGACACAGATCATCGTGAACACGAGCAGCAGGCTCGTGCTGGTGCCAGGCTCCCCGCTGGTGAGTATAAAAAGAGCGCCGTAGCCGGCGACCCCGATGAGGCAGAACAGCGAGTACGCGAGCCGTCGGCCGAGCAAATCTGAAGTCAGGCCAGCCAGCACACCGCCCACCATGCCACCCAAATTAAGCGCGAGCTGATAGGGCGCTTCTCCTCGGGCATTAAGGGCAAGACCACCCAGCGCTCGGTCCGTCTGCAGGTAATTGATAAAAACCGTGGAAAATCCATAGAAGGCAAAATTCATTAACGTAAAGATCACCGTCGCCTTGAGCACGACTCCCACCAGACGGCCACGCAGCAGTGCCACAAGTGGCACCCGCCGCATCGAATCCTCAAGCAGCCGCGCCACTTTCCCCGCCGCACGAGCTTCCTGCAGAGCAACCCACACCGGCGATTCCGGTACCAGACGCCTTAGCCC
Organism: Verrucomicrobiota bacterium; assembly: GCA_025362555.1. Classification (GTDB taxonomy): domain Bacteria; phylum Verrucomicrobiota; class Verrucomicrobiia; order Opitutales; family Opitutaceae; genus Lacunisphaera. The sequence continues at coordinate 66 of JANYFP010000300.1, read as the reverse complement.
AACAACACCCAAGGCCGGAAGCAGCATAACACCGAACGAAATGCGCCAACTGATTCCAGACTGATA
>JANYFP010000295.1 GCA_025362555.1 Verrucomicrobiota bacterium | reverse complement strand
GAGACACTGCCAGCCGTTCTCCGTCCAACAGCGATCGGGCGTATGGGACGCCACGAGCCGGGTGGGCATTTTTCCCGCACCCCAGTAGGCCACATAAACCCCGAAGTTTTCTCCCGCCCGACTGTACTCGCGATTGAGCGCCTCGTCGTAGTTCAACACTTTCTCCACCTCGCCTGCGATGAATTCATTCGCGCCCAAAGGCACGTCCCGAGCATTCCAGCCCATCGGCGCAAGAGGAACCACCTGCTGCAAATGCGGAGGTCGCGCGTGCGGCGATTCACGAAAAAATTGCACGCCTTGAATCGCCACAGCCGATACCAGCACGAAGCCCGGCAACAGCAGGGACCAAGACCGCTTCCTGTTTTTTCGTGGCTCACTCATTCGCTGCCCCCCGCATCGCGTAAACTCTCGCGGGCGAACCAAAGACCGAGGCGCCGGCTGGAACATCCTTGGTCACCACTGAACCGGCCCCGATAATCGCCCCATCACCGACTTTCACTCCGGGGAAAATCGTCGCGTGACTGCCCACGAGCACCCCTTCACCGAGGACCACTCCCCCGGTGATATCCACATGACAGTGCAGCTGTGACCACCGGCCGACGACTGCATCGTGATCCACCGTCGAATGCATATTGACCGTCACAAAATCGCCGAGCTTCGCATCTGAGCCCACCACCGCGTACGGACAAAGAATCACGCCCGTACCGAGTTCGATATTTTCACCCCGTACGGCGGTCGAATGAATCATGCGCGTAAACACCCCATCGCGCGCCAAAATCCGTTCGATGCAGCGTCGCTTGGGCTCAATCTGACCGATCGCACAGACAAACAAATCCTCGGATGTCGGCACGTAATCAACGGTTCCACTCAACACCGGGACGTTCTTCTGAAACGGCTCGAGGGCTCGCGGATTATCATCCAGAAAACCCCGCACCGGCCACAACACTGCCGACTGGCGCACCCACGCCAGCATTTCCCGGCCAAATCCACCGGCCCCGATAATCAAAATATTTTTCATACGCTTAAATTCCGATTCTTCTTCATGTTTCGAGTGGTCGTTACCGCCGAAACCAACCGCACTACCGTAGGCAGTTTGTGTCGCGCGAGCAGACCCGACGCAAAAGCATGCAGCAGTCGTTTCACCGACACGGCATCGACCTCGAGGCCACGCCAGACAATTTCCGCGGCCACCACCTGCCCGAGCACCGCACTGGATGCGGCCCCCACCCGGCAATCCGCCACCAGCGGATGCGTGAGCAGCACACTCTCGACTTCGCTTGGCAAAACTTTTTCTCCCCCGACATTGATCATCTCTTGTCGCCGGCCAAGCACGCGAATGGTCCCATCCGGCAGTTGCTCGGCGACATCTCCCGTCCGAAACCAACCAGCAGAATCGAAACCGGAAAAATTCCCCGAGAGATAACCCAAGGCACGAGCTGGGCTGCGCACCCACAGCTCTTCGTCTTCAACCTTCCACGCAAAGCCAGGACGGTCATCGCGCAACAGCAGGCCTGCCCCGCTCTCGCGCACCGGCAATGCGCCGGTTTCGCTCGTGCCAAATCGTTGCACAAATTCCACGTTTGGCAGCGCCTCGCGCAGTCGGGAAAGCAGACCCGCCGGCATCGGCTCAGCTCCGTACGGCACCACCTTCAGCGAACTCAAATCATGCGTGCGATGAATGCCCGCGAGGAGCAGAAGATTAAGAAAACTCGGTGTCGCCGGCAGCACTTCAACCTGATGCCTTTCAATCGTCGCACCCACCATTTCGGGCGTGAGTTCATGGGGCGGCGCGATCAGCACCTGTTGCCCCGCCAAGGCACGCCACGCCATGTCGAGCCCGCCAATATGATCAAACCGCATCAGCGGCAACGTCCGCCGTGCGGGCCCCTCTTTGACCGGAACTGTGGCCAATAACGCGGTAAGATCATGCAGCACCAATTTCGGCGTGCCCGTCGTTCCTCCAGTGGCGAGAATGAGCCCGGGATGATTGCGCGCGCGTAATTCACCCAGCAAGTCCGCCGCCATTTTTGAGTGCGTTCCCTCCCCAACCCGGACGATTTTTCCGTCCCACACATTCCAACCGATCTCGACAAATTCTTTCCAGGCTTGAACTTCTCCCAGCCGCTCGCGGCGCAGCGGAGCAACCACGGCTCCCACCGCCGCAGCCCCAAAGATCCAAGCCAGCGACTCAATCGTCGGTTCACCAGAGGTAACAACAATCTCACCCGGTGCAATACGCGCTTCCGCACATTGCCGGCGCACCGCCTCGACTGCGGCACCAAACTGCAACCACACCAACGCACCCGCGTCATCGCGCCACAATTCGCAACCGGCCCGCGTGCGCGCGAGCACGCGGATACTCTCCACCGTAAGATGGCGGGCCTTTTCGCTTATGTTCGTCGGCTGCGCTACGATCATGGAAAATTTGTGCGGGAATCAACCCGTCACGCCTCCAAGATAAATCACCTGGCCAGTGACAAAATCGCTTTGCGGCGAAAGGAAAAAATCAACGACGTTAATCACATCACTGATCGCCCCGAACCGCTGGATGGCCTGCCGCGCCAGCAAGGCATCCATTTTGGCCTTCGGCACACTCTTGATTAAATCCGTCGGCACCGGAGTCGGTCCGATCGCATTCACGGTCACACCCGCCGGCCCGAGTTCGCGCGCCAGCACTTGCGTGAACGATTCCACGGCCGCCTTGCTGGCCGCGTAAAGTGATTCGCCCTCGAGCCGCAGCGGCGTCGCCACGGTGGCGAAGTTGACAATGCGACCCGTTTTCCGCCGCACCATGGCTTTCGCGACTTCACGACAGAACAGAAATGTCCCGTGGAAATTCGTGGCGAAAATCGACTGCGCCGTTGCCGCCGTGGAGAGCAGCGCATGGTTCATCGATGCAATCCCGGCGTTGTTCAACAGCCCATCGATTTTCCCCTGCTTCCGCACGACTGTGCGGACCATCGCAATCACGGCCGACTCGTCGGAGACATCGAGTTCAAAGTGGGTATAGGCCGGATGCTCAAAGGACGCGGGAGCGCGACTGCATCCACAGACGATGTCGCCTTTCTCCAGATAGTAATCCGCGAGGCCCCGGCCGATCCCGCGACTGGTGCCCGTGATGAGAATAACACGCGGCGTAATCATTTGGCGAGGAGCTCGAGAATGTATTCAGACAACGCCGTGACATCGCGAAACGGTGACCGACTCCGGCTCATCGCCTGTTCACTGGCCAGCACCACGTCACGACCAAATTCCTCAGCCACGCGATATTCGAGGTCGGCCAAAAAATTCACCAGACCGAGACTATCCAGGGTCCCGCCGGAGCCGAAAATAATCTCGCTCGCAGTCCCGGCAACGGACTGCTGCAGCGTACTGATGACCAGTTGACGGATGTTTTCCAAAATTACTTCGACAGGGTGACTCATCCGCTCACGGTTATCTGCGCCCCCCGGACTGTCCAGAATCTGAAAGTTACATTAAGGTGACCGCGCTCACGATTGTCACTCTAGCCACGCAAATGCACGCGCTTCGCCGGCTCGCATGTCACAACCGTGTGACGCGATCATGAGACCGCTTCCTTCAGCTCCAATTTACTAGAGCGGTTTCAATTAAACTGCAGCCGGGGGCGCGGACCTAATCGTTACCCATATCTTTGTTTCGGGACACCGTTGGGGTGAAGACGGAAGTCGCGATTTTTCGATTAGAACTTCAATGATGATTTACTGAAGTGTCTCGCGAAGGATCCGAAGGGAGCGAAGGTTCGG
>JANYFP010000280.1 GCA_025362555.1 Verrucomicrobiota bacterium | reverse complement strand
ATCGCTGACCGGCAGGCAGGGACGCCTGCCTCTACGTTCTGACTACTGCCGGTGTATCTATTGCAGCGCACCGTGCAAAATTTCTATCGGGTGCAACGCCACGCGACCGGTGCCGTCTTTGATTTGGTGGCGGCAACTTGTGCCGGGCGCGGCGATGAGCGTCTCGTCACTGGCGTTGCGCACGGCGGGGAAAAGCACGAGCTCGCCGATCTGCTGCGAGAGTTCGAAATGTTCTTCCTCGTAACCGAATGATCCCGCCATGCCGCAACAGCCGGACGGAATCAGCGTCACTTTATGACCGGCCGGCAACTCGAGCATTTTCACCGTCGGGTTGAGTGACGACAGCGCTTTTTGGTGACAATGGCCGTGTAACTTGATGGCCCGCGGGTCGGTCTTGAACGACTCGCGCTTAATGCGGCCGGCGTCGATTTCGCGCGCGATAAATTCGTCGATCAGCAAAGCGTTTTTCGCGAGTGACTTTGCGGCGGCGTGCAAATGGGCCGGCACGAGATCGGGATATTCATCGCGAAATCCGAGGATGGCTGACGGCTCCAGGCCGATGAGCGGAGTCGCGGAGGTGATGACATCGGCGAGCAACTCGACATTGCGAATGGCGAATTTCTGCGCCTCGCGAATCAGGCCTTTAGAAAAATGCGCCCGACCGCTCTCGACGTGCTCGGGGATGAGGACTTCGTAGCCGAGCCGGTTGAGGAGTTGGACGGCCTTGATGCCGACGGGCGTATCGTTGTAGTTCGTGAATTCGTCGCAGAAAAGATAGACCCGGCCGTGGGGGAAGGAGTGGGCCAGCGAGCTTGCTCGCGCCTCGGGGATGCTGGGGTGATTCGGCTGAGCGCGAGCAAGCTCGCTGCCTACCACCAGACTGGATGCGATGCTGGTATCCACTTTATTCGCATGCTTCGCGTGCCATGCGGCGAGCGTCGTGGCGTGGATCGTCGGCAGGCTGCGCTTCACGGAAAATCCGGCGAACTGTTTGATCCAGCGCGACACATCCGGCGAGGTGACGACCCAATTATAGATCGCCGGGGCGAGCGCGGCGAGACGCATGGATTTCGTGAAATTGGCGACGAGGCGCGAGCGCAACGGCACGCCGTTTGCGTCGTAATAATGCTGCTGCCACTCGGCTTTGAGCCGGGCGACGTCGACGTTGGACGGACACTCGGATTTGCAGCCTTTGCACGAAAGGCAGAGATCCATGACGCCCGCGACTTCCTCGCTGTTCCACGGATTGGTGTCGTGCGGTGCGTGGGTGAGGACCTGGCGGAGAATGTTGGCGCGGGCGCGGGTACTGTGCTGCTCGTCGCGCGTGGCCATGTAACTCGGGCACATCGTGCCGCCCATCAGATGCGATTTGCGGCACTCGCCGACGCCGGTGCATTTTTCGGCGGCGCGCAACACGCCTTGCGTCGCGGTGAAATCGAAAATGGTTTTGTGCTCGTGCTCGAGGTGGCCGGGAGCGTGCCGCAAAAACGTGTCCATCGGCGGCGTGTCGATGATTTTTCCGGGATTAAATATTCCGTGCGGGTCGAAGGTTTCTTTGACGCGCCGCATCATCGCGTAGCAATCCGCGCCGACCATAAACTTGATAAATTCGCCGCGGAGGCGGCCATCACCGTGTTCGCCGGAGAGGGAACCGCGGTATTTTTTCACGAGGACGGCGATGTCCGTCGCGATGTCGCGAAACATCTTCAGGCCCTCGGGCGTTTTTAAATTGAAGAGCGGACGCGTGTGCAATTCGCCGGCACCGGCGTGCGCGTAATAGACGCAACTGATGCCGTATTTGCCGCGCATGAGGGCATCGAATTCGGCGATGTAAGCGGGCAAGTCCTCGACGGCGACAGCGGTATCTTCGCAGACCTCGCGCGGCTTCGCGTCACCGGTGACATTTGTCATGAGGCCCTGGCCGGCTTTGCGGAGATCCCAGACTTTCGTGCAATCATTGCCCCAGAGCACGGGGAACGCGTAGCCGAGGCCGGCGGCGCGAAATTCGCTTTCGATCGCGCGCATTTCCGCTTCGATATGGGCGCGATTTTCATGGCAGAGCTCGATGACGAGCACAGCGCCCGGATCACCTTGGACGAAGAAGCGATTCTTCGCCTGTTCGAGGTTCGCCTTGGTGCATTCGAGAATGTGGCGGTCGATCAATTCGCAGCCGTTGGGCCGGTGGCGCATCGCGATCAGGGTGGCTTTGAGCGAATCCTGAATGGTTGCGAAATGCGCGCACATCAGCGCGCCGGGCGGCGGCAGCGGTTCGCAATTCAATTCAAATTCGACGCCGAAAAACAGCGTGCCCTCGGAGCCGGCGAGGAGGCGGCAAAGATTGAAGGGCTTGTTCGATGCCGGATCGAACACCGCGCAATCCATCAACTGGTCGAGTGCGTAGCCGGTGTTGCGGCGCGTGACGGTGGGCTTTGGAAAATTGTCGCGAATGAGCGTGCGATTGCGCGGGTCGCCGAGCAGATCGCGCACGAGACAATAGAGCTTGGTTTCCAGCGAATCGGGGGCGGCGCATTTGGCGGCGAACTGTTCGCGAGTGAGTGGGCCGAAGGTGACTTCGGAGCCGTCGCTGAGGAAGCCGCGGGTGGAGACGACGTGTTCGCGGGTCGTGCCGTGGACGATGGAGTTCGCGCCGCAGGAATTGTTGCCCACCATGCCGCCGATCATGGCGCGATTGGCGGTGGAGGTTTCGGGGGTGAAGAAAAGTCCGTGCGATTTGAGGCTGAGATTGAGTTCGTTCCGGACGACGCCGGGTTGGACGCGCACGCGGCGGGTCGCAACGTCGAACGAGATAATTCGATTCAGGTGGCGGCCGATATCGACGATGATGCCGCCGCCGACGACCTGGCCGGCGAGGGATGTGCCGGCGGCGCGTGGGATGAGGCTGGTGTGGTGGCGTTGGGCGAAGGTGATCAGCTCGCGCAGGTCAGCCTCGGTGCGGGGCAGGGCGACGGCGATCGGCATTTCCTGGTACTCGGATGCATCGGTCGCGTAGAGCGTGCGCATCGTGGCGTCGAAATGCAGGTCACCGGCGAGGCGGGTGGCGAGTTGGCGAAGATCGGCGGTCGAAGGGGCGGCGCTCATGCAGTGATTTGGCCGCAAAATTATTGGTAGGTTTTGGTTTTGGCGAGCCTGAGCATTGGGTTCGTAGGGCGGACTGAGGGGTGTTTGGAGATTTATTCCCAGTGGATCCAACCCCCGAAGCTCGCTTCGGCTTGGTTGGGTGTGGCCACCCCGCCCGCAAAATCCGTCAGTTGGATTTGCTTCAAATGCCCCGGAGCTTGTCCCGGGGATCTTTACTCCCGACGGAGTGGGCGCGTTTGGCTCATGCCATGAATCAACCGCGAACCGCAATGTCTGCGGCTGAGTGCCCACGGGTTTGCTCGGGGAAACTTTCTCTCTGGCCGTTCGCCTTTTTGCTCTTGTCTGACGGCGGCATGATGATGACGCCGCATTTGGCTCCCTTGATCACCCCACTCGCGGTACTGCCAACCAGGAGATCATAGAGTCGACCGTGTCCGTGGGATCCCATGATGATGAAATCGGCGTTTACCTTGTTAGCCATTTCAAGGATCGCGGTCACGGGTTGACCTTGCCGGACAAAAGTTTCGGCGGCGAGGCCGACGGTGCGGAACCGGGCGGCGTACTCGGTGAGTTTGGTGGCGGAGTTTTTTTCTTCGGCCACCAACGCTTCATGCAGCGCTTCCAATGGGAGGGCATATTCGCTCGTGATAACCTGCGATTGAACGGCGTGGAGCAGAGCGACCTTACCCTTGAATGAGCGGGCAAAGGTGACGGCGGTATCAATAATTTCCTCCGATACCGCAGAGAAATCGATCGGTACGAGAAAGGTTTTCATGCGAGAAGCATACAATGGCGGACCAATTAATACCGCGCATGAATTGCGTTAACATGTGCGAATTTTGTCCCGGCCGATCCTTCGTAATTGCCAATAACGGTGGGATCTCAAAGGTGAAGCCAACCCACTCGCAATCCCACCACCACGTTCGACCTTTTACATGCACATTTGGAATTTCTTTCGGACCGGCGGACTCGACCAAGTCCTTCTCGAATCAGGCGATGACCTGGTTAACCTCGAACAACTCGATCAGAAACTGTGGGTCGCCCTCAGTTGCCCGGTCAAGGGCCTCGAGCTTGATGAAAAGACCCTGGCTCTGATCGATAGCGATGGGGATGGACGCATTCGGGTGCCCGAACTGCTCGCGGCCATCAAGTGGGCGTCCGCTCGATTGAAAGATCCGGCGGAGTTGTTGAAGGGTGGGGCGGCTTTGTCCCTGAGTGCGATCAACGATTCCACGCCAGACGGAAAAGTCATTCTCTCTTCGGCCAAACAGATTTTGACCAATGTCGGCAAGAAGGGCGCGGACGCCATTTCTGCGGCTGATGCGTCCGACACCGCGAAGATTTTTTCCGCCAGTCCGCTTAATGGCGACGGCGTGATCCCACCCGAGGCGACTGAGGATCCGGCGGCGCAAGCACTCATTAAGGATATTATCGCCTGTGTCGGCGGCACCGCTGACCGGACCGGCTCGATTGGTGTGACGGCGGAGCAGATCGCCGCATTTTTTGCCGATCTCACGGCGTACCTTGCGTGGGTGCAGCAGAGTTCGACCAAGGACATTGCGATTTTGGGCGACGCGACGGAAGCGGCGTGTTCGGCGTTGAAGGCGGTCCGCGCCAAGGTGGAGGATTATTTTGGTCGCTGCCGGCTGGCGGCGTTCGACGCGCGCGCCACGGTTGCGCTTAACCGGGCCGAGAGCGAGTACCTCGCCATCGCCGCGAAGGATATGAAAATCACGGCCGAGGAGGTGGCTGGATTTCCGTTGTCGCGTATCGAAGCCGGCCGGGCCCTGTCGCTGGTGGACGGCGTCAATCCCGCTTGGGCGAGTGCGCTTACGGCACTGTATAAAGCGGCCGTGACGCCCATTTTCGGAGCGGCCAAGACCACGTTGACTGAAGCCGAGTGGATCGGGCTCAATGCGAAATTTGCCGCGTACGAAACCTGGCTCGGCGGCAAAGCCGGATCCACGGTGGAGAAACTCGGGTTGCCCCGCGTGAAGGAAATTCTGGCGGGCAAAGGTCGCGAAGCGCTCGCTGAATTGGTGGCGTTGGACAAGGCGCTCGAACCGGAATTCAAAGCCATCAGTGATGTCGATCGTCTGGCCCACTACGCGCGGGATATGCGGGCGTTGCTGCACAACTTCGTTAATTTCGCCGACTTCTATTCGCCGGATCGCTGGGCGACTTTCCAAGCGGGCACGCTTTACCTTGATAGTCGCAGTACTGAATTGTGCATCCACGTCGACGGACCGAATCCACTGGCGGCGATGAGCAAGACTTACATCGCCTATTGCAGTTGCACGCGTCCCGGCGGCGCGACGAAGGTGATCGCGGCCTGCTTCACGCAAGGTGACAGCGACTACCTGTTTGTGGGCCGGCACGGGATTTTCTATGATCGCCAAGGCAAGGATTGGGATGCGGTCATTACCAGTTTGGTCGATAACCCGATCAGTCTGCGTCAGGCGTTTTGGTCGCCGTATAAAAAGTTTATCCGGATGATTGACGAGATGATCGCCAAGCGCGCCGCAGCGGCGGATGCGGCGGCGAACAATCGTTTGGCCACTGCGGCCGAAGTCGTGGCCAATGCCGATAAGGCGGCGGTGGAAAAGGCCAAGGCTGCGCCTGCGCCCGTTGAAGCGCCGAAGAAAGTCGATGTCGGCGCCGTCGCGGCAATCAGCGTTGGTGTCGGGGCCATTGGTGGCGCGCTGGCCGCCGTGGGCACGGGCCTGGCGCATTTGCTCTGGTGGCAATATCCGCTGGTGATCATTGGGCTGATTTTAGTGATCTCCCTGCCGGCGGTGGTCATCGCGTGGCTCAAACTTCGCCAGCGCACGCTTGGACCGATCCTTGACGCCAACGGTTGGGCGATTAACGGCCGGGTGAAGATCAATATTCCATTCGGAGCCGCGCTGACGGATGTCGCCACACTGCCTTTGGGCGCGAAACGTTCACTCGACGATCCCTATGAGGACAAGTCGGCCGCCAAGCGCCGCCGGTTTTGGACCTTTGTGGTGGTGGTGCTCATCATTGGCACATTGATTTCCTGGTACATGGGGACTTGGCCATTTAAGCCCAAGGTCGCCGTGGAGAAACCGGTGGCTGCGGCCGTTTCCGCCACCGCGCCGGCTCCGGCCGTTCCTGCGCCGGCCAAGTAAGTCGGACGATTTCTTCTCCAACCCAGCATGGTTCCTGCATAAATATCAGATCGATAATAATTAAAATATCATCTTTGGTTTTAAGACCAGGAGCGAAATGCCGAATAGAGGCGTCAGCGTTATTTTTTGAAAGCATTGTCCGTCGAACTGCGTTTGCCACTCACCACTTTAACCGCCCCACCAACTCTTTCCTTGGCCTGTGCCAGGACTAAAATCTTATGATCGGATCCAAACAAAATGACCCTGGCGTTAAACCGGCGAGCGATTGGGTGCTGGTCGTCGACGACGACCAACCGATGCACGAATTAATCGCCACGGCCCTGGGCGTTGACGGCCTGGAAGTCGTGACCGCGAGTAACAGTGACGAGGCGTTTCAAGCGATGGACCGCCATTCGGTTGAGCCCATGCTGGTTCTGACCGATGTGCTCATGCCCGGCATGGATGGGTTGACTCTGGCGCGTAAGTTAAAGACCCGGTTGAAACTGGCCAAGATCGTCGTCATGAGCGGTCATCTGGCGGACGTTTCGTGGTGGCCCGCCGATCTGCGCGATCTGGCTTTTTTGGCGAAACCGTTCCGCATGGCTGAGCTCGCGGCGCTGATCGAGTCCGCGCGGACTGAATTCAAATCGAAGCTCTGAAGCCGCCCGCTCTCATGGAAATCAATCTCATCCTCACTGCGAAAACCTGGCAGCTGGCGTCCCAGCTTGAGCGGACCAAACCGTTTGGTGGCGTGCTGATCGTGAAGAATGTGCCTGAGCGCACTTATCTCGCGATCACGCCGAATCAGTGGCAGGTGCTTGCCCGGTTTAGCGAAGCGCGCACCGTGCCGCAGGTGCTTGAGGCGGTGATTAACGACCGGATTTGTCCGGCGCTGGGTGAGTTTTATGAATTGATGCTCAAGGCCGTGAAGGCGCGCATCATTGTGGCTCCTGGTCAGACGGTGGTGGCCGTGCCTGCGGTGAATTGGATGGTCGCGCTCAAGCCAGCGCGCCTGCGGTTTGCGCTGTGGCTGCTTTTCGCGGCCGGGCTGAGTTGTACGATCGCATTGCGTCCGGCGCTCCCGACCACGCTGTTGGATTACGCGGCCAGTTTCGGATCGATGGTGCTCGCGGTTGCCGTGGGCATTTCGATTTCTGCGTCACTCCTGCGCGGCGCGGGCGGCGAGGTTTATTCTTTTCGCCGGTGGTTCATTGGCCTCACGGATGCACGCATGCTGGCACCGCCCGACCAGCGATTGGTGGCCCTCGCCCCGTTGGCCATCCTCGCGGCGACCACCGGGTTTCTCACCTGGCATCGGCAGGAATGGAGTCTTTTCCCGCTGGCCGGATTACTCGTGATGCTGCGCCCGATTTTCCGGGGCCGGGTGAGCAAAATCATCCGGGCCATGGCGAGCCGTCGGCTGAGTGACGCCGAGCACAAATTTACTTTCCCCCCGAACCGTACGCCCCGCGCGCGCTGGAAGGTCTTGCGCGCGGGATTGCGCAATTCGACGACGTGGTTGGAAATTGGTTACGGGACGATTTGGACGCTGGCCCTCGGTTATTTTTTCGGCGTACTGACAGATGTGCCGCCGTGGGAAATCGCTTTTTGGCGGACGCAAGGGCCCATGCTTGGGATGGGCGTCGCTGGTTCGCTTTTACTGTTGGGCGTGATTTATCTCATCGCGGAATTTTATCTTTTCGCGACGGAGCGGGCGCTGGCGCACCGCAATGCGCTCGGGCTTTGGTATCGCCGCTGGTTTGGCCGCGCCGGGCATTTGACCGATGAAAGCGCGCGGCTGCGCGCGGTGCTGCGTTCGCCACTCTTGCGGATGTTGCCACCCGCCGGGCAACGCGCCGTGGCGAAGGCGTTGCGCCCGGTGCGATTTGGCGCGTGGAAAGTGCTTCACTCACCAGAAGAACCGGTCACTCATGTTTCACTCATTCTTTCCGGCAAGGTCGGGGTTTATCGGAAATTGCGCACGGGCCGCCGGGTGCTGGTGCAGGTGCTTTGTGAGGATGAAATTGTTGGGCTGCACAGTGTGGCGGACCGGGAATTCCCGGCCTTTCTTTACCGCACGCTTACGCCGGTGTTATTCCTCCGGATGGATCGTTCGGTCGCGGATGAATTGGTGGTGTCGCAGATCGGGGCTCAGGCCTTGACGAACCAGGTGCAGAAATTGCCGTTTCTGTCCCGCATCGGCTTGTGCGAGAACTGGCACATTCAGGCGATTCAACGCTGCGCCGAGCTATCCCGGATTGTGAATTACAAGGAGAACGACGTGATTCTCCAGAACGGTTTTTATAGTGATAGTTTCTTCATCATGTTTGAAGGCGAGGCCCGGATCGCGAGCCGTGGAAAAGTTCGTGGCACTATTCGGGGCGGAGATTTCTTTGGTGAGATCGGTCTGCTGCAAAACAGCAATGCGACCGCCCAAGTGACGGCCGGTCCCGGCACGCGCTGTCTTTGCATTCCGCGCCGGGAATTTTTGCGCTTTGTCGGACACAACTACACGGTCGCGCTGGAGTTGGAGCGCGTGAGTTCGGCGCGGTTGGGTTATCCGATTTTCCCGCTGACCCACGGAAATTTCCAGACGCTGTAGTCTGCAGGTTTCGCCCGGTCGCATCGATCCGAGCATTCGTCGGCAGCTTGACCGAGCGAATGCGACATCGGCCACTTGCTCGTGCTCCGAAACGGATTCCTGCGGTTGTTCCTCATTCACTTCACTCCATTGAAGTTTCGATGAAACCTAAATTCAGCAGTCAGTTAACCGCTAATTTTCACTAATCGGCGCTAATGCAGGCCATAC
>JANYFP010000265.1 GCA_025362555.1 Verrucomicrobiota bacterium | reverse complement strand
GACAGCGGCGCTGCCTCGTCCCGGTGGACGGATTCTACGAGTGGGAAAAAGCCGGTGCGAGTCGGCTGCCGCATTATTTCACGCTCAAATCCGGTGCGCTTTTTTTCTTTGCCGGCCTCTGGACGCCCGCCCACGAAAACGGGCCAGCCGCCTTCTGCATCGTCACGACCGCCGCCAACGCCCTGCTCCAGCCCATCTATCATCGGATTCCCGTCATACTCGGACCTAATAGCGGCCCCCTCTGGCTCGGAGATCAGCCCATCGATCGAAGCCTATTTACGCGGCTCTGCCGCCCCCTGCCCGCCGAAATGATGACCGGCCATCGCGTCGATCCCAAAGTGAACAACGTCCGCTACGAAGCCCCCGACTGCATCGCTGCGTTCGCGGCAAATCCCCAATCCGATCCAGAACTCTATTAGACGGATTATTTGCATTGATCGCCTCCTGCTGAAATTAGCGATTCTTACCTTTGCGCTGGACGACCTTCCTCTCGCCCCTAAAACTTTAGGCTCGTGGGCACCCCCTTGAAGCACGACGCAAAAACCATCGACCAAGCCATTGAGCTAGTCGCCTCCGCCATTGCCAGCCGCCACGAAAAAACGGCCCACCTGCTTCTCCTCGGCATTGCCAACGGCGGCATCGTCCTCGCCTCCCGCCTGGTTGATCGCTTGAAAAAGGCCGGACTCAAACCCGGTTTCGGCACCATTGATATTTCATTTCACCGCGACGATATCGGTCACCACCCGATCCCCAAGGAATATTCGCCCACCCACATTCCACACGACGTGAATGGCGCGCACGTCATCCTCGTGGACGATGTCCTTTTCTCCGGTCGCACCGTCAAAGCCGCCCTCGCCGAACTCTTTGATCACGGCCGGCCGGCTGCCGTGGAACTTGCTGTCCTCGTCGACCGGGGTGGCCGTCGCCTGCCCATTGCCGCCGATTACTGCGGAATAACCGTGAATGCAGCGGGGCCACAAAAAGTAGTGGTGCATCTGGACCCGCAACATCCAGCGAAAGACTCGATCACCATTTTGGCTCCAGCCACTCCTTTGAAATCGAAAATCGAGAATCAAAAATCAAAAATTTCTCCCCGTGCCCTGGCATCGTAAACATCTCCTCACCGTCGAAGAACTTAGCTGCAGTGAAATCGAGCAACTGCTCGCCACCGCCGGCGCGTTTCGCCGCATCCTCGATCGCAAAGTCAAGAAAGTCCCCGCCCTCCGCGGCAAGACCATCGTCAATCTCTTCCTCGAGCCGAGCACGCGCACCCGCCTGTCCTTCGAAATGGCCGCGAAATTTCTCAGCGCCGACGTGATCTCTTTCGACGCCGCTTCCTCAAGTACCTCCAAAGGCGAAACCCTGCGCGATACGGCGCAAAATATCCAGGCCCTCAGCGCCGACATGATCGTGATCCGCCACTCTGCGAGCGGTTCGCCACTTTACCTCAGCCGAGTCCTCGACATTCCGGTCGTCAACGCTGGTGACGGAGCGCACGAACACCCGACGCAGGCCTTGCTCGATGTATTCACGATGCAGGAAAAACTTGGCAGCGTGAAAGGCCGCAAGATCGTGATCCTCGGTGATATTCTCTTCAGCCGCGTGGCCCGTTCGAATATCCACGCCCTCACTAAACTCGGGGCGAATGTCACCATCGTCGGTCCATCGACGCTCGTCCCGCGCTGGTTCGAATCGCTCGGCGTCCAGGTGTCGCACAACCTCCGCTCAGCCCTCGCCGATGCCGACGTCGTAATGTTGCTCCGCATCCAACACGAGCGCCAAGCCTCCAGCCATTTTCCCTCACTCGGGGAATACACCAGCATGTTCGGCCTCAATCAGGCCCGCGCCGAATGGATCAAACCCGACGCGATCATCATGCATCCCGGCCCGATCAACCGCGGCGTCGAAATCGACAGCGCCCTGGCCGACTCCCCGCGCAGCGTGATTTTGCAGCAAGTCACCAACGGCATCGCCGTCCGCATGGCCGCCCTCTACCTCTGCTCCGGCGGCCAACCGGAACAGGTCACGACCCCCGTCGAATAAGTACCAAATTCCAAGTATCAAGTTTCAAGAATCCACGGCCTCCATCACTCGATTTTTTACCTGTCACTTGATCCTTGTCACTTAACACTTCAATCATGCCTTTACTCTGGATCACCAACGGCCGCGTCATTGATCCCGCCTCCAAGCGGGATGGCGTGGGCGATGTCTTTATCGCCGACGGAAAATTCGTCGCCAGTCTCACCACCGCGCAAAAGAAAAACGCGAAGAAAATCAACGCCCGCGGCCTCGTCGTCTGCCCCGGCCTCGTCGATATTCACGTCCATTTCCGCGAGCCCGGCCAGACGCACAAAGAAACCATCCTGACCGGTTCGCACGCCGCCGCCGCCGGTGGCTTCACGACCGTAGTCTGCATGCCCAACACCGCACCCGTCGCGGACAACGCCGGCACAATCGAGCTGATCAATAACGCCGCGCGCAAAGCCGCCGTGCATGTTTATCCCACCGGTTGCATCACCGTCGGCATGAAGGGCGCGCAACTCGCGCCGCATGGTTCACTCAAGAAAGCCGGGGTCGTAGCTCTCACCGACGATGGCGTGTGCATCCAATCCAACGAACTCATGCACCGCGCCGTCGAGTACGCGAAGATGTTCGATCTCTCCGTCCTCGATCATTGCCAGGATGAATCCATGACGGAAAAAGCCGTCATGAACGAAGGCGTCGTCTCGACGCGCCTCGGTCTCCGCGGTTGGCCGCACGCCGCCGAGGACATCATTGTCGCGCGCAATATCATTCTCTCCGCCTACTCGGGCGCGCACATTCACATGCAACACATCAGCTCCGCCATGTCGGTCGAGCTCATGCGCCGCGCGAAAAAAGACGGCATCAACGTCACCGCCGAAGCCACGCCGCACCACATTGCGCTGACCGAAGAATCACTCGGCACCTACGACACGAACTTCAAGATGAACCCGCCCCTGCGCACCGAGAAGGATCGCCAGGCGATCATCGCCGGCCTCAAGGATGGCACGCTCGCCTGCATCGGCACCGACCACGCCCCGCACACGCCCGACGAAAAGGATCGCGAGTTTGATTACGCGCCCAACGGCATCACTGGACTCGAGACCGCGTTGCCCGTCTGCCTTGCCGTGCTCGTCCGGGAAAATAAATTCAAGCTGCCCTACGTCATCGATCTGATGACACGCCGCGCCGCCGAAGTGCTCAAGCTCCCCGCCGGCACGCTCGCCGAAGGTGCCACCGCCGACGTGTGCCTCTTCGACCCCGAGGAAACCTGGCTCTACGAAGCCAAAACCGGTTTCAGCAAATCCCTCAATTCCCCGTGGTCCGGCCAGAAACTGACAGGACGCGTGAAGACGACCATCGTCTCCGGCCAGGTCGTTTACCATGATGGAAAAATAGTTTACGAGGTCTGAAAATTTGGGCGAACAGATCGGGAGCACGCCCCCGCCTAAGGCCCGAGACTCTTATCCGGAATGCTTCACCGTGCTACCACCCAGGCCTTGATCGAGCGATCCTTGGATCAAAAACGCTTCAGCAAGCTGGCATCTCGCTTAGAGCCCTATCTGCACTTAAATGATCGTCGGGACGCCCATTCTGGATACTTGGCTTTTTCTTCTACGGTGGAAAAACAAGTCGGTCACGACGGGCTGCAACCGTCGCGGTTGGTTCACACAGTAAGTGGAGGCAGCGAAGACCGGCCTCGTTAATGACCTACTTAACTGTTCGCGGCATCACATTCTTCAACGCCGTCAATAGTTCGGCGCCATTCATTGGTTTACGCAAAAAAACCAGCCGGCCCGGTTCTTCGACAATAGTCGTGGATTCAATCAGAACCCCACTCATTGCCACAATCCGGCAGTCTGGTTCTCTAATTCGTAATTCCCGAATAACGTCCGCACCCTGCAAACCTGGCATCATCATGTCCGTAATAACCACCTGGATCTTTGGTTGATGTTCCTGATAAATCACCAGTCCCGCCAGACCATCTGCAGCTATCACCGGACAGTACCCGTATTTCTCAAGAAGTGCGCCGACAACGATGCGTACGGCAGGCTCATCATCAATTACAAGAATTGATTCACCATAGCCGCGGGGCAATTCAACCTCGTCCACGATGACCGGCGCCTCCATTTCCGCGAGGACCGCAGGGAAATACAGACTGAATTCGCTCCCACGAGTCGGTTCACTTTGAACCTGCAAAAAGCCCCCGTGTCCTTTGACAATGCCCAAGACCGTCGAGAGCCCAAGTCCGGTGCCCTTTCCCGACCCCTTGGTGGTGAAAAACGGATCGAAAATGCGATTGATCAACTCTTCCGGAATTCCACTGCCGGTGTCCGAAACCGTGATTAAAACATGGGGTCCGCTCCGCGCACCGGGATTTGAATTCATCAACGATTCGGTGACGGTGAAGTTCCGGGCACTGAACCGAAGCCGCCCGCCGCCTGGCATCGCATCGCGAGCATTGATTCCGAGATTCATCAGAACCTGGCTTAACTGGGTCGAGTTGGCCTGAACCACCCAAAGGTCGGCCGAAAAATCCATTTCCAAAGTGATCGCTCGCGGCAATGTCTCTTTCAATAATGCAACGACATCCAGAATCACCAGTTTAGGTTGAAGTTCACCGCGCTCACCCTCCGCCCCGCGCGCAAAAGCCAGCACCTGACGGACCAACGCCGCTCCATGATGTGCACTCTGCTGCACTACTCCAAGCAATCGGAGCGATTCCTCGTCCGCAGTGTTTAACTGGAGCAATTCGACCGCCATTAAAATTGGGGTCAGCACATTGTTAAGATCGTGCGCAATGCCTCCTGCGAGCGTGCCAATTCCGTCCAATCGTTGTGAGCGCAATAATTGTGCCTCCAACTTCTTTTCCTCGGTCACGTCCGTATTGATCAGGAGAATCGACTTGGGCTGATTCTGGGCATCCCTAACCAAGGTCCAGCGGCTAACGATATACCGCCTCGTGCCATCGGCGGCGGCCAGCTGAATCTCGCGCGTCCACGCATTGTGGGTATGAAGCTCCCGGAGCGCTTCGGGAAAAAGCGCCTCATTAATCGGCCCGAATAAATCCTGCAGCTGCGGCTCC
>JANYFP010000243.1 GCA_025362555.1 Verrucomicrobiota bacterium | reverse complement strand
CGATTTCCTGGCCGTCGAGGGCGAGAACGCTGCTGCGCAGCACGAGTTCGCGTTTCACCGGTTTCACTTTCCATGCATCCGCGAGCCAGGCCTGACGTTCTTCCTCCGTGAAGAAATTCGCGTCGATGATCGCGTGGGTTTCGATGATCGCCTGTTCGGCCGAGACCTGCGGCGTCGTGACGCGAATGCCGCCATCGAGTTGAAAGTGCGTGTAACCGGTGGCGATCAGCCGAACGTGTCTATAGATGCCGGAGCCCGCATACCAGCGGAGTGCAGGCTCAGCGGAATCGTCGACGCGGACGGCGAGGACGTTCGGTGTGCCGTCGGTTTTGAGAAACTCCGTGAGATCGTAGCGAAAGCCGATGAAGCCGTAGGGCCGGCGACCGAGCAACTGGCCGTTGATCCAAACGTCGCTGTTCATGTAGACGCCGTCGAACTCGACGACAATTTTCTTGGCGGTGGCGGTGGCCGGGAGCGTGAACGTTTTCCGATACCAGCCGATGCCGTGGAGAAAGTAGCCCGTGTCTTTATCGCCGTCGGGTGGCGCATTGAATGTGCTTTCGATGCTCCAGTCGTGCGGCAAATCAAGGGTGCGCCAGTTGGAATCGTTGAACGCGGCGGCTTTCGCGCCGGCTTCATCGCCGAGTTGAAAACGCCAGCCGGAGTCGAACGGGATAATTTCGCGCGGGTTTGGCGCTGGTGTTGCGGGTGCCGGTTCCGCGGCGGTCACGGTGGCGACGAAGCAAAGCAAAGCGCCGATCTGAAGAACCTTTGAGAGCGAGGCTAATTTGCTCAGCGATTTCATAACGATCATTGTTGAGAGGAGAGTGGCTTTACGAATGGAGCACCCCAGCATGGGATCGGGGAAGCGATGCGATAAGGAATGGGGATCCATGCTCGAGTGAATTGGAGTGCGAACGCACGGCGCGAGGTTGGGGCAGGAAGGGCTGTGCGAGTACGTCAGGGTATTTGGGCAAGGCTCCGAGCCGGTCCAATTTTGAGCGATGAATGCAACTATTCAATCAAGCGGAAGACGATCGTTCCGCTGTATTGGCCGGTCGCTTTCGCGGGTTCGCTGGCGGGGCCGGTTTTTTCCGGGGTGATGAATTTTGAACCGATCGCGGGGATCGCGTGCAGGAAGGAAATGTCGCCACTCGGAAATTCCACGGTCGTGTTTTGGTGGCTGATCCGTGGCGTTCCGAGGCGCAGATAAACTTCGGGCGAGGCACTCGTGATGGTGAGTGGTCCACTTTCCGTTTCGAGCCGGGCCCAGTGCAGGCCGGCGAAAACACCTTGGAATTCCGGGTAGGTCCATGATTCGCCGGGTTGAATCGTGTTGCGCGTGATTTCGTGGACGCCGAGTGCCGTGCCGCGCAGACGATTTTGCCAGACGCGAGACGGACCGGCTCCGAGCCAGCGGAGCGCATTCATTTTATCTTCGGCGTGGTCGAAGCTGATGCCGTGATAAAGAAATTCACCGTTCAGGGCGTATTGGTAGTCGAGGCGCAACGAACCATCGCCACGCAGGGTCCAGCGAAAATGATCGAGGCCGGCCGCACCGTGGCTTTCGAGCCAGGCAACGGTTGCGCCAGTCGATGGATCGAGGTCGGTGCCGCTCGTGATCGTGGCCGGTGAACCCGAAGGCGCAACGAAGCGCGAGGGAGCGTAGCCGAGACGCCAGCTCTTGATCGCGATGGGCTGATCATCAGCGCGGCGCAGATGGGAAACGCGAACCGCGAGAACGGTCTGCGGCGGGAAATTGTAACTCTTGCCATCACCGGAACGGCGGGTGCCGTCGTAGATGGTTTTCCACGTTTGGCCGTCGGGCGAGAGTTCCAGTTTGAATCCGGCATACGCGATGTCTTTCGTGAATTCCAATTCGATCTCCATCGTGCTGGCGAGATGTGGCGTGGCGAGTTGGCGGAGTGGCGTGGCCGGATCTTCGCTCGCAAAAGGCAACCACTCGATGTCGCCGGCGGTCGCGGGCCGCGCGAAGGCGAGGTGCGGTCCGTTTGTAAGCGCGGTAATTTTTTCGCCGCGCTGGAAACGGCGCAGCAAGCCCGTCGTCGAATCGAAGCTCGCGGTTACGTTGCCCGCGGTGAATTGGATTTCGTTGTTGGTCTTCGCGAGCTTCGGGATCACTGGGCTGGCGTTAGGCGTGAGCGCGGCAGTGTGGGTGAGCGACGTGGAGGTCGGCCACGTCCACGTCCAGATTTCCTGCTGGTCGGGATCCGTTGCGACTAATGTGAGTGCGTCGGCGTCGCGCCAGTTGGCGGGGAGCGTCAGCGCGAGTGGGCCGGTGGAGTGCGGAGCAATGGCGGGCGAAAGTGCGTGGCCTTCGCTAAGCACGAGCGGAACAGTTTTTTTATCGGCTGCTCCGGGGAAACGCACGAGCTTCCACTGGAAACGGCATTTTTCGAGCGAAGTGAAATCGTAGCGATTGGTCACGGACAGTGTGCCGGCGAATTGATCGTTGAGCGTGGGCGAGGCGATTTGCACCGGTGACCAGAGATCGCGCACCGTGTAATAGCTGCCTTCTTTTTCGAAGCGCGGACCGACGATGCCATCGGGTGCGTAGGTGCTGTAAACGTCGATTCGGCCGCCTTGGTCGGTGCGGGCGATGCCTTCGTCGGCGAAGACCCAAATGAAACCGCCGGCGCCGACCGGGGACGCGGAGATCGCTTTCCAGTAGTCGTCGAGCCCCGCGCCCGCTCCTCCGTCGAAGAGACCGTGAATAAATTCCGTCGGCATGACGAGGTGCGGCCCGCGCAGGCGTTGCGTGAGGTCGGCGTAGATCGGGTAGTGTTTGGTGTCGATGTCGTCGTGCAATGCCCACGGGTGAAGCACGTGGCGGTTTTGTGGATCGTAGAGGGAGAATTCGCCATCGAGCTCGCGGTTAAAGCCGCCTTCGTTGCCGTTGTCCCAAAATAAAATGCTCGGGTGATTGACGTCGCGCTCGACCATCGCACGCACGAGCAGGCGGCCGATGGTGGTGTCGTGGGCGTGTTGCCAGCCGCTGAGTTCATCGAGCACGTAAAGGCCGAGTTCGTCGCACGCTTCGAGAAAAGCTTCGTCGGGCGGGTAGTGCGACATGCGGACGGAATTCATATTCATCGTCTTGATGAGACGGACGTCCTCGTAACAATCGGCGCGGCTGAGGGTGCGGGCGGTGTCAGGCCGGAAACTGTGGCGATTCACGCCTTTGAGCAAAATGTGCTGGCCGTTGAGAAAGAGTCCCTGGCCCGCGCGAACTTCGAACGTGCGAAAACCGAAGCGCGTGGTGGTGGTGTGCAGTGCCTCGGTGTCTTTGCGCAGTGTCAGGTGGAGCGAATAAAGTTCGGGTGACTCGGAATTCCAGAGGTGCGGTGAATCGATTCGCGTCGCAATTCGAACGCGACCCGCGCCGCCGGCGGGCACAGTGATGGAAAAAGGTTGGCCGACCGCGTGACCTTCGGCGTCGAGAATTTCCGCGTCGAGTCGGTTGGCATCGCGCACGAAGGCAAGGGTGACGTCGGCGGTGAAAGTGCCGTCGGCTCGTGCATCGACGGCGGTGTGTTCGATCGATTCGGCGGGCGCGGCTTCCAGCCACACGGGACGGAAGATGCCGCCGAAGACCCAGTAATCTCCGCCGCGCTCGGCGATCTCGGTATCGCGATTGGCGGATACCTTGGCGACATCGACTTCGAGGAGATTGTCAGTGGCGGCACTCAGTTTCACGAGTGAAGTGACGTCGTAGTGAAATCGGTAGAAGCCTCCGGTGTGCATCGGGCCGGCATTTTGGCCGTTCACTTTGACGGAGGTGTCGGTCATCGCGCCTTCAAACACGAGGCGGATGCGGCGCCCTTTCCATGATTCGGGGACGGCGAAACGCAGGCGATAGAGTCCGTGTTCGGCGGATTTTTGCACCGAACCCTGGCCGTAATCATAATTGCCGAAACCATGTTGTTCCCAGTTTGACGGGACGGGAATGGTGGTTTGTTCGCCGGCGCGACGTCCGGCGGTTACGGAAAATTCCCACGCCACGGCGTCTTCGGGGCCGTGGCCGGAGAGGTAGTGGCGTTCGGTTTTTGGTTCATCGCCGCGCAATAAATTCGCGGTGAGAAGCAAGACGATGAGACGAAGAATGCGGGCGAGGAAACCAGAGTGGAGTGAACGCATAGGGTGGCGCGGGAAAATAGTGAAAGGACGCAGGCGACGTTTTCCCCGTGGATTTGTCCACGAATCACACGAATAGACACGAAATAAATTTCACGAAAAACGGAAAATTTTTCTAACGG
>JANYFP010000231.1 GCA_025362555.1 Verrucomicrobiota bacterium | reverse complement strand
GTGCGGCGTGGGCAGTGCGGACACCTTGCTCGAAGCCTGGGACAAAGCCTACGCGACGGATCGCCAAGCGCCGTTCGGCGGCATCATCATTGTCAACCAGACGATGGATGGCGCTCTGGCCAAAGTAATCGCGGAGATTTTCACCGAGGTCATTATTGCGCCGCGTTTCAGTGACGAAGCCCTGACAATCTTCGGCAAAAAGAAAAATCTGCGGCTCATGATTGCGAAGGACGGCATTGGGGCGGATGCCTTGCAGGAAATTCGTTCGGTCATCGGCGGCGTGCTTGTGCAGGACCGCGACCGGACGTTGGGGAATGTGAAGGAATTTAAAGTTGTGACGAAACGCGAACCGACGGCGGACGAGTGGGCGTCGATGATGTTTGGCTGGAAAGTCGGCAAGCACGTGAAGTCGAACTCCATCGTTTATTGCCGGGGCGAACAGACACTCGGCGTCGGGGCCGGGCAGATGGCCCGCGTGGACAGTTCCCGCATCGCGGTGTGGAAGGCGGGCGAAGCCAAGCTCGACCTGAAGGGCTCGATTGTGGCGAGCGAAGCATTGTTTCCGTTTGCGGATGGTTTGATCGCGGCCGCGGAAGCCGGTGCCACCTGCGCCATTCAACCGGGCGGTTCGATGCGCGATGAAGAAGTCATTCGCGCGGCGGACGAGCGCGGCATGGCAATGGTGTTCACCGGCAGCCGGCATTTCAAACACTGAGTAACGGCGGGTTTCCGGTGCGGCGCTTACGATGCTAACGCGGTACCGGGGTTTCTATCGGGGCGTTTCCACCACGCATAACTTCTGCTTGGCCACGGCCGCAAAGACGCTAGGGTGGTGCTCATGACGAAAACACTAACTCGAGCGTTGACTGTGTTGCTCTTGGTGGGACTGGCGGGGTGTTATACCGTACCCGAGACCGGTCGCTCCGCCTTTGTTTTACCATTGGGTGATGAAGTGGCGGATGGCGAATTGGCGTTCACGGAAATCAAGAGTAAGGAAAAAATCGCGACCGATCCCATCGTAAACAAGCGGGTGCAGCGAGTCGGGCAGCGCATCGCTGCGGCCGTGGGTGCCGATTTGCCGACGGCGCGCTGGGAGTTTGTCGTCTTCGATGAGCCGGACACGATCAACGCCTTCGCGTTGCCGGGTGGAAAGGTCGGGGTTTACAGCGGGCTGCTGGACTTGGTGGCCTCGGACGACGAGCTGGCGATTGTGATGGGACACGAGATCGCCCACGTCACCGCGCGCCACGGGGCGGAACGCATGAGCGAAGGGGTGGCCGCCGCGATGTTGGGCGTGGCGGTTGATGTTTATGCGAAGGACAGCCGGAATCACGATTTGGTTTTAGCGGCCTATGGGATCGGTGCCAGCGGTGCTATGCTGAAATTTTCGCGCAACAACGAAAGTGAAGCGGACTACATTGGAATCCGCTATGCGGCCAAAGCCGGGTACGATCCCCGGGCGGCGATCACGTTCTGGCAAAAAATGGAAAAGGAAAGCAAGGGGAGTAAGGTGCCGGCGTTCCTTTCGACCCATCCGTCGAATGAGCGGCGAATTTCCGATTTGCAGACGGCGATGCCTCAGGCGCTGCCGCTTTATGAAGCGGCGAAAGCCAATCATAAGTAAGCGTGACGAGAGCACCGGTCGGGTCGATAATTCAAGCGACTCCGACGAACTTCTTTCTAGCCCCGGCGGAAAACATGGGCATGTTATCGTCATGTTTGATCCACTGGAAAAACTGCAAGAGTACGTCCGGCACGCCAGCGTATCGGCCGATCCCCAGTTCAAGCAGGGCATGCTTGGCGCGCAGCAATTCGTCTCCGGACTTTTCACGGAGATCGGATTCGCGGTCGAGATCGTGCCGACGGCATTACACCCGGTGATTTTAGCGAAACGCGAGGGGGATCCGAAGTGGCCGCATGTGATTATATACGGGCACTATGATGTCCAGCCGCCTGATCCCTTGCCGAAATGGAACAGTCCGCCCTTCGAGCCGACCATAAAAGACGGGCGCATTTACGGCCGCGGCACCGCCGACAACAAGGGACCGTTGATGGTGCACATTGCCGCAGTGGCCCGCTTGCTGGAAAAAAATCCGCACCTGCCGTTGCGCATTACCTTCGTGGTCGAGGGCGAGGAGGAAATTGGCAGCAAGAATTTCAAGAGCTTCCTATTGGAAAATAAAGAAAAGCTCCGCGGTGACTTCATCTATTTTTCTGACACGGGAAGTCCGTCGCCTGATCAGATCGTGATCACGGTCGGGCTCCGCGGGATGGTGGCGTTTGAGGTTGAGCTCACGGGGCCGAGGACCGATCTGCACTCGGGACTGCACGGTGGCGCGCTGATGAATCCGCTCCAGGCACTCGCGGAACTTTGTACGTCGCTGCACACGCCGGAGGGGCGCGTCAATATTCCCGGGTTTTACGGTGCCGTGGTGGAGCCGGAATTGTGGGAGCGGGAGCAGTTGAAAACGCTCGGGTTGAAGGAAAACGCCTACGCGGAATTTCTCGGCATCAAAGAATTTCACACTCCGCCGGGCTTCACGCCATTCGAAGCGATCCGGTTTTTGCCGACCCTGGAGTTCAACGGCTTCAGTGGTGGCTATCAGGGCGAGGGGACCAAGACGGTGATTCCAAGCAAAGCCAGCGTGAAGATCACCTGCCGGCTGGTGCCTAACCAGACGCCAGAAAACATTAAGGAGGCGATTTTCAACACGATTCGCGAGCGTTGTCCGAAGGGCGTGACGATGACGATCACCGAGCAACATCATGCCACGCCGTATGTGGCGATTCCACCGGACCGAACGAATACCCCGAAGAATCAATCGCTGATTCTGGCCCGCGGGTTTCGCGCCTTGGACAAAGCGGTGACTGAAGTGTGGGGCAAGGTTCCGCTCTATTTGCGTGAAGGCGGGAGTGTCGGCCTCATCGCCGACCTCAATGAAGTGCTCGGATTGGACGCGGTGATGCTGGGACTCTTTTTGCCCGAGGATAATTTGCACGCGCCGAATGAAAGTTTTCACCTCGGGGTGATGCAGAAAGGCATCGAGGCGTCGGAGCGAATGCTGGCGGAAT
>JANYFP010000163.1 GCA_025362555.1 Verrucomicrobiota bacterium | reverse complement strand
CCGAGTCACGAAGAAGATCCCGCCGTTTTGCAGGAAATTCTCGCACGCTTAAAACCCGGGCAAGTCTCGACGCTCGTGATTCAGGGAGAGCGCAAACAGGATAAGACCTTCATCAAATGGTGCACGAGCTTGCTCAATTTGTCCTCCACGGCTGTCGCCCAATCTCCGGATGGCGACATTTATATCGCATCGAGTCGAACCCTGTCGCTCAAAGCGGAACTCGCGGGAAAAACCAATCGGTTTCCCGGCGTTGAATTTGATTTTTCGAATCCGCTGGAGCGCCCCGATCCGCGCTTGCTTTACCAAAAACCCAATCCGGCCGACTACGCGGCAGTGGCTTCGCCCGCACCTTTCGCCGCATTCAATCCGTGGACCATTCAAGTCGCCGACATTGCCGGACACCCCGCCATCAGTGCCAACGCGCCCTCGGAACTCCATTTCAACGCTCCCCCTGGCGCGACGCGAATTGAAGCAACCGTGGGAATCGTCGAAGGCGCCTACACCGGACCAAGCAAAACCGACGGCGTTGATGTGGTGATCTTTGAATTATTACCCGCCGGTGGCCGCAGAATTCTCTACCAGCGCTATTTGAATCCGGCCGCCAACCCCAAGGATCGTGGACTCCAAGCCATTTCAATCGACCCGATTGGACCGGTCAGCGGAGCCCTGGTTTTTGCGCTCTATCCCGGACCAGCCGACAATATTTCCTTCGACTGGAGTTATTGGGGAAAGATCGAAATCAAATAGCGCAAAACGGTAATGCAACGGGTTTGGGTAATCCCACCCTTGTTTAGCTCGTCTTACTTTGCATCAAACTTCTGCAACTCCGCCTTGGACGATGCATCTCCATTTCTTGCGGCAACTTCGTACCAGAAAAGCGCCCTAATAATATTCAAATGCTTAGTTTCAAAGCGACATCACGCACGCTGAGTGCGCCGACCTGCGTGCTTTTTAAAACGAACTACGCCTGATACTTTTTCAGCGGAATCAAGACTTACAACCTGACTCTTTTGGATTTCTCAAACAATTCATTCGTCAACTAAAAACTACAAAGCCAGACCCGAATGGCGCTAAGTTAGGCGGGTTATTTAAAAGAGCGGGAAGGCGAGACAGCCATGCGATGGCGAGGTTGGGTGAGCCACTGGTAGGGCTTTGGCCGGCGCTTGCGCGCTCTTGGTTCTGAGCGGTCGGGTCGTTCCGTGACCTGATCGGCCGCAATGATGCGAAGTAATTCCTGGCGGGCTCGTTTAAGAGCAAACAGGGATGGTGCCATCAGCGGAGTCCATTGTCTGAGAGTGTCGACGGTGCCTTTGAAGCTGAGTCTTTCCAATGCGACCGCGTGGGTCCACGCGGCTTCAAGCATGAGAGCCCTCACCAAGTTGTAGGCAATCGCCTGTAGCCAGATCTCCTTTTCGATTAGTTCGGGGGACAGGCAGCGCAGCACGTCCAGGCCAAGTGTGGTCTTGATGTCGCGGAAGCACAGTTCCACGGCCCATCGCCGCCGGTATAACGCGATGATCGCTTCAGCCGGATACGCCTTTTCGTCGAGTAAAGTCGTCACGAGCGCAATTTCCTCAGAGCGAAAGCCTGGCACCGTCACGCGAAAACGCACGATGCGGATGTCCACAGCCTCCGGCAATTCACTCCACAAGGTTTTGGTCCACGTTTCCGTTTTGCGCTGGGGTTTAACCCACCGCATCGCGAAACCCTTGAGCTTGCGGGCCTGATGGGCGCGCATCACCACATCGGCTCCTTTGCGCTGCAAATTCATATGGGGTCAGGCCGCTAGACGCTACTCCTTTGTCTGGCTCAAGTACGCTCGCACCGAGCTTGTCTTGCCCATGCTGAGCGCTCCCGTAATCCACGCATACCCGGCGCCCTCTTGTCGCAGCCGCTGGGCCACCGCGATTTTCCACGGAACACTGCCAGCCGAGCCCACGATATCCTTCGGCTTCTTGCCGGCTTGTTTCAATGCTCCCTCCAACACTTGGCTCCAGTGCGTTTCTTTTAACTCCTTGAGTTCTCCCGCTTCCATGCCCGGACTCAAGGCGCGTTGCGCGTGATCCTTGGCCACCTGCCGTCGCCACGCCAGGGTGCCAATTGCCCACCCCGTCGACAGCTTCTCCAAGCCCAGCCGTTTTTGCTCTGCCTCGTCCG
>JANYFP010000074.1 GCA_025362555.1 Verrucomicrobiota bacterium | reverse complement strand
CCAAACTAGGCGAATCCCATGGTTCGCTGAGTTTGCACTGCGGCGCGTGGACTTCCCTAGGAGAATTCTTTGTCGCGCTAAAAGGCCGCGCTGTTTTGAGGCGCGGCCGAAAGCTACGGACCTTGGCTAAACCAACTAGTGGCAATCCTTGCCACCACCGTGACCGAAGGAAATCGCGGGAAACGCGGCGTGCAAAGTCACCAGTGCACTTTGCGTCAGAAACTCATGTCCTCGGGTGGTTGGGTGCAGATCGTCCCAGAAAAGCCATTGCGAGGCATGATGTTTTTCCGCCGCATAAGTGACTTTTCCGGTAACCGGATCCAGCGTCATGAACTGTCCGGTCACATTGGTGAATCCGTAGTGGGCCGGATCGGCCACGATCGCATCCACCACTCCGTAGATATCAATGCGGGCGGTTTTACTTCCGGTCGCAGCGTCGAGTCCATCAAGCTGGGCCCCAACCGCCTCATTGACGATCTGCACCACGAGCGAGACCGTACCCGACGCCACCGGACCGTACCCGACTAGGCGGGGAGCCTTGCCGAAATCAGGCACATTCACGACGGCGATGTAGTGCGCCCCCAAGGCCTTTAGCGTCCCGGTGATGGTCGCAATATTCACGACCGTCGGCGTCGCAATTTCGCTGACGGCCTGCATGAATTCGTCGGTCGTCGCCGGCGGATTAAACAGTAAAGCCGCGAGGGGATCGATCAGGTCGTTGGCGCCGCCTTGCACGATATAGAGCGCGTCCGGATCGACCTTGCCGCCCGTGTCCGCGAGGTAGCGGGCGAGTTGCCCTCTCAGGCTGGTGCCGTCCAGGCCCGGAAATGTATCCGACCAGACATTACCCGTCGGCACCGACGTCGACGGGCCGCTCAGCGCGCCTACCACCGCATAGTCTTTCAACTTGCATTCAACATTGAGCCGGTCGGCGAGATATTCCACCCAGACGCGACCGTTCGACTGGCGTCCTTCGAAGTAGGCGGTGCGAGGAGGGAAACCGCCGTGGGTGAGTCGAAACAGCCGGCCTGTATCCGAAACACTATCACCGAAAACGATGATTGATGAAAAACTCGAACCGGCAAAGGCGGCGGTGGCGAGGATCAGGGCCAGCATTGAAAAGACCAGCTTGCGCCAGCCGAAAATTCCCACCGAATGGCGGGAGATACTAGATGTGTTGTGCATGGATTGTGGGGGAGAAAATTTATGCGCGAAAATTCACAGCGGCAGAGCATCCGGGCCGGGCTTCGCAACCTGACGCCGAAAGCAATCGTGCTCCGGAGTTGAATTGCCGATG
Source organism: Verrucomicrobiota bacterium (assembly GCA_025362555.1). Classification (GTDB taxonomy): domain Bacteria; phylum Verrucomicrobiota; class Verrucomicrobiia; order Opitutales; family Opitutaceae; genus Lacunisphaera. The sequence goes on along the minus strand of JANYFP010000074.1, from coordinate 2,589 downwards.
AATGGCGCCGCGGTCATCAACGGATGCGGGCAGCCGGTACTCCTGCGTGGCAGAGAAACAATTAAGGCGCGTCGAATTCACTGCTGCATAATAGCAGACATCCGGCTACCGCGTTAATCGATAAACCTGATGCGCGACATCACGGCAACGAATGAGTGCCGAGGAAAAAAAAATTAATCTAACCAATCTTCAGGGCAAACTGCAGGCGTTAGTCCGGTCGCCCCGGATACGCTCACGGCAATTTATCGACGATCGCCCACTCGGGCCAGGTGGTTTTCGTGTAGCGCTGCGCTTCTTCAATCACGGCTCGCACCACTGGAGTCGGCTCGCCGCGCCACAACGCGCCCATCGTCATCGGTTCAAATCCATCCAGCGGGAGGGCGCGCACATCGCGATGCCGGATCACCTCGGGGATCGCCACGTTCACTCCGCAGCCCTGGCCATGCGCGACATAACGGGTGACCATTTCGACCGAAGTGGCTTCGATTGTCTGCGGCCACACAATGCTGCGGCGCTTGAGACCGCGCTGAAATCCGCGCATGATGCTGGTGACCGCCGGCTGGCCCACGAGCGGCTCGGAAAGTTTTTTCCCAGCCCACAGTTCATCCGCGCTTTTAATCGGCGAATCCCGGTGCACCAACAACACGATGGGCACACAGACCAACCGCAGGCTGTGCAACCGGGCGGGCGGGCGCGTGTCGACTGGCGTGATCGCGAGGTCGAGCTGCCCCTCCCGCAACCAGGCCTCCACCTGCGCTTGGAATCCCGTGTGTAATGAGAGGCGGATACGGGGATGCCGCGCACGCACGCGCTGGATCACAATCGGAATGTGATCGCGCAGGACGAATTCGGAGCCGCCAAGCCGCAATTCCGGATCAGCTCCAGCCCGCATCTCCTTGGTCAACGTCCCGAGGTTCTCAAAAAAAGGCTGCACGTAGGCGTAAAGTTTTTCACCCGCCGGAGTGAGCCGGAATGGGCTGCGCTCAAAAAGTTTTTCGCCCACATCGTCCTCGAGTTGCCGCATCTGGCCGCTCACCGCCGGCTGCTGAATGCCATAGGGGATCTTGCGAACCGCCGCACTGATGCCGCGAGAACGCACGACATAGTAAAATAACTCCAGGTGGTGGACGTTCATCGGGATCGCCGACGACCATGCAAGGCTTTCTGCCACGAGCAATGATCTTTTCCCGGCTCTCCATAAACTTGGCGGTCCAGCAAAGGCGGAGCCGCAGTTATTCCACCGGGCCCATCGGAGGAACCGCAGGACCAATTCGCGTTTCGTCCGGAACCTCCTTCGGGCACCGCGGCTTCATCCGACCATCAGCGCGCGCGATGCCGGCCATCAGGATTTTCGATTAACCCCTCCCGCGCCAGATCGGGTATGTTATGGCCCTGCCTCGTTGCTCCCCATGAAACCACTGCGCCAGTCCAAGAAACCGAATACTGTACCGCCGCAGTATTACGTCACGTTTTCAAATCCTGACGGTGGCAACCACGCCGGGAATATTTTCGCGACAAAAAATCCGCGCAGATCCCGGGAAAATCCCGGCCTGCGTCCGATCCCCTTACCATGATTGCCGCCGTCATTATACTCGGGCTGCTGACTCTGCTCGTCGCCACCGACGCGGACCCGCACGAACCCACACTTTCGTCCGAAACCAGTTCCTCCGAAGAAAAACCAGCGCGGGGTCAATTCGCGCTCCCGATTCGGCGGCACTTTTCGTCCTGGCTCCGAGCCAAATTCACCCGCCGTGCAGCTAAAAAAAACATTCTTCCTTCCCTCCCATGAATAAACTCCCAAAAAAACTAATCGCAATCGTGATGCTAATTTCGATTGCCGGGTCATCGCTGGCCTCGGAAAGCATCAAAGTCCAAACCGCCAACTCAGTCACCGTCTATCGCGAAAAATTGACTGTCCCGCTGTTGCTCTCAAAAAAGTCGGCCTTTGATTCCGCCGACTTCGCAAAATATCAAATGATGCAGCGCCAATCGCAAGCCGCCGTGACCCGGGACGCAGCCGGTGCTTCGGACACAAAGACCACCGTAATCACCGTCGTCGTAGTCGTCGTGGTCGTCGCGGGGATTGCACTCCTCGTCTGGACGCACGGAGGCCAGGGCATTCCGGTTGGCAACATCGGCAACGCGCTCGCCAAGTGAACGGGATTCGTCATCTCCGGCGCGAGCCGACAGTCAATTCGCCCGACGATCCGCCCCGCGCATGAAAAATCCCGGAACCCTCGTAATCTTACTCGCGTCATTTTGCTTCGGCGGATGTGCCTCGGTGGGCGCTTTCAAGGGAATCACCCCTGATGAGGACAGTCTCTATATCAATGGCCTCCCGCCCCTCCTGCAGGACAAGCATTACGCTTGTGGGGCAACTTGTGTTGCCGCCGTCGCCGTATTTTGGAATGTCCCTTTGACTGAAATTCGCGTGAAGCATCCGGAGTTGCCGGCCGAGATGACCGCTCTGGAGCTGGAATTACTGGCGAAGGAATTGGGTCTCGATGCCTTTGCGTACCGAGGCTCGACGGATGATTTACAGGAGAACCTGCGCAAAGGCCGACCGATGATTGTCATGATTCCGCAACC
>JANYFP010000087.1 GCA_025362555.1 Verrucomicrobiota bacterium | reverse complement strand
TGATTTGAACCATCGAACTTTCAATGGTAGTCTGCTTCAAGTCGCACAATCTGCGGTTGGACTTTCCCCTCACCCCTTCCTCCCTTCCCATGAAAAATATGTTACCCCGCCTGTCCTCCGCTCTCTGCGTGCTGTTAATTGCCGGACTGACGTCAACCTTCGCCGCCGATTCAAAGTTGATCGTCACCATGATGCCCAAGGGCAAGGGCAATGCGTATTTCATCTCATGCAAAACCGGCGCGGACAAAGCCGCGAAGGAATTGGGCGTCGAGTTGCTTTTCGACGGTCCGACTGACGCCAACGCCGCCAAGCAAAATGAGATTGTCGAGAACTGGATCACACTTGGCGTGGACGTCATCACTGTAGCAGCCGAAAACAAGGAAGGTATTTCCACCGCGCTGCGCAAAGCGCAAAAGCAAGGCATCAAAGTTCTCACCTACGACGCCGACGCGCTGCCTGACGCGCGGTCGTTTTTTGTGAATCAAGCCACGCCCCAAGGCATCGCCTACGGATTGCTCGATGAAGCGGCCCGGCTCTGCGGGGAAGAGGGCGAATTCGCCATCATCACCTCCACCCTCACGGCGGGAAACCAGCGCGAATGGCTGAAATACATGGACGCCCGGTTGGCTGAAAAATACCCGAAGTTGAAACTGGTGGCGGTCCGACCAAGCGACGACTTGAAGGACAAAGCGCAATCGGAAGCTACGGCACTGATGAGCGCGAATCCCAACTTAAAACTCATCATGGCGATTTGCACCCCCGGCACCCCGGGCGCTGCAGAAGCGGTCAAACAGGCTGGAAAAACCGGCAAAGTAAAAGTCATCGGCCTCGGTCTGCCCAACGAAAACAAACGCTACGTGCATGAAGGCGTGACCGAAAGTGTCATGCTCTGGAATACCGAGGACCTCGGGTATCTGACGGTCTATGCCGCCGCCGCTCTTGCCCGGGACGAACTCAAAACCGGAGCCACCAGTTTCAAAGCCGGAACACTCGGCACTTTCGAAATCAAGGGCGACAACATCCTGCTCGGCAAGCCGTACATCTTTAACAAAGCCAACATCGACCGGTTCGATTTTTAAGCGACGGTTGCGACAATCTTCCATTCGGGCCGTTAGATGATAACGCATGCGCGCTGGCCTGAGAATTCGACGCGAAAATGGGCCGGGTTGAACTTCACTCACAGCCGGGTCTGCAGTCCGAGGTAGGCGATCAAAGTAGCGTTCGGCCCAGATGCCTGGTGTAACTCTCGCCCCACTGAGACGAGCAGCGTGTGTCTCTTGGACAGATCAACGCGGGCACCGAAATTCGTCGTCAGCACTGCGTCGCGGAAATGCGCGTCAAAATCCCCATGCAGTTCCGCCGCGAGCGCCACACCGTGCGTCACCTCCCGACCGATCGCGAACCCGCCAAACCATTCATCGCCGCCGTGGCTGCGCCCGATATAACCAACATCGGCGTTCACCGAGAAAACACCGAAATCCTTCATCGCTTGAAAGGGCAAGATCACGCTCAAACCATGACCAACCAAACCTCGCTCGTCGGAACGCGAGCCAGGATTATTGAATTCGAGCTGCGGGAACGTGGAGAGCTGCCACGCTTTTTCTCCGGCATCATAAAAGCGCCATTTAACCCCGACAAGCGGGTTCCCTAATCCCTCATGCCGTCCGGTGCGATCACTCAAGCGCAGCCAGGGCACCTCATATTTAAGCTGCACGCGCTCTCTCAGGCCAAAGTTGATATCCACTAATGGAACCTCGGAAACCGTCTCACCGGCGCGATGTTCCGTAGTGAACGCCGTGTTGATTTCCCAATGTCCTATTTCCGGCGTGCCGGGATCGTCCGTGAGCATCGGCGGCCCGCCCTGGGCGCGAGCCCAAGCAGCCAGTAAAACGAACAAAAATAGTCGCGGTAACATCCCCTCACTTCAGCAGCGAATCGTGGAATCATGAAGCCCAAATATTGTCCGAAGGCCTGCCGCATCCGAAATAATCGACTTTGTCGGCAAGTGCCTTCACCCCGGCTGCACCCAGAATACCGGCTATCCCGCGTAGGCGGCGTCCAATCCGAGGCGGAAATAATCCCGGGCATTACTGAAACAGATCTCGCGCACCATCGCGCCAACGAGCTCGCGATCCATCGGGAGTTCACCACGCTCCATTTCGTTACCGAGCAAATTGCACAGGACGCGGCGGAAATATTCGTGCCGCGTGTACGACATGAAACTGCGTGAGTCGGTCAACATCCCGACAAAGCGGCGCAAAAGGCCGAGATTCGAGAGGGCATTCATCTGCCATTCCATCGCTTCTTTCTGATCAAGAAACCACCAGCCACTGCCGAACTGCATCTTGCCCGCAACCGATCCGTCCTGGAAATTGCCGATCATTGTCGCAAAGACATAGTTATCCGCCGGATTGAGATTGTAGAGCACCGTGCGCGGCAATTGGCCGGTCGAATCGAGCGTATCGAGGTAGCGGCTGAGCGATTTCGCCTGAGAAAAATCCCCGATGGAATCGAAACCGGTATCGGGTCCGAGTTTTGCAAGTAGCCGGGTGTTATTGCTGCGCAGCGCGCCGAGGTGCAATTGCTTCGTCCAACCGCGCGCCGCATCCCAACGGCCCAACTCCAACATCAGGAAGGAACTGTATTTCGCCAATTCATCGGGCGTGGCGGCCCGGCCGTGGCGCGCCGCCGCGAAAATCGCCGCCGCTTCACCGGCGGTGCACGGCTCGGCAAATGACGTCTCCAGGCCGTGGTCGGACAGCCGGCCGCCAAAGGCATGGAAATCGTCGTGGCGTTTTTTCAACGTCGCGAGGAAGTCTTCAAACGATTTGATCACACCCGCGCCGGCGGCTCCGGCCAGCTTCTCGAGGTACGGATTAAATGCGGCTGGCTGGTGAACGATAAACGCCTTGTCGGGTCGAAACGTCGGATACACCCGGGTCTTGATTCCGGTTTTGCGGATGCGCTCGTGCGTTTCCAATGAGTCGGCGGGATCGTCGGTCGTACAGATCACGGCAACTTTATTGGCGGCAAGAATATCGTGCACGCGCATGCCGGCCAGTTTTGCATTAGCCTGCTCCCAGATTTCCTTGGCGCTCGCCGGATTGATGACTGCATCGATCCCGAAATAGCGCTTCAGCTCGAGATGCGACCAATGATAGAGCGGGTTGCGTAGCGTGTAGGGCACGGCGGCGCACCACGCGTGGTGTTTTTCGAGCGGGGAAGCGTTGCCAGTGCAGACGCGTTCGTCCACGCCGTTGGAGCGCATCGCCCGCCACTTGTAATGATCGCCGCCCAGCCAGATTTCCGAGAGGTCCGCGAACGCGTGATTATCCGCGATCTGTGCCGGCGGCAGATGACAATGATAATCAAAAATAGGCTCCGACTTGGCGAACGTGTGAAACAGGTCGCGGGCCGCGTCGGTCTGCAGGAGGAAGTCGTCGTGAATGAAAGGTTTCATGGGAGGAGGAAAGTAGTGAGTAGCGGGTAGTGAGTAATAAGTAGTGAATCCTGAGTTCCAAATGCTCGCTACCCGCTACTTCTAGAATCAGCGGCTGATATCGCCGAGCATGGCGTCGAGCGTCGCGTAGCTTTCCAGCAACTTGCTCGTGGCGGCGCAACGTTCCTTAGTGGCGAGCCCGGTATTTTCCGCGAGGAAGATCAGGTAGGCCGCGATCCGTTTCGAAAACAGCAACCGGGCTTCCGGGCTGATCGCATAAAAGCGCGCGCGCTGCGCATAACCGGCCGCAGTGTGATCACCCAGCGCCGACTTCTCCGGTTTGCCGCCGGCGGCGAGCACGTAGAGGAAATTGTATTCGAAGAACACCATGTGTTCCGCCGAAGGCGCCAAAGCGTCGAGGGCCGCGCGGCAGATGGCAGGAGAAGCAAAAACATCGGCGGACCGGCCGACAGCCGCCAGCGAAGTGGTGACAAAAATGCGGGCCATTTTTTGTTCGGTGGCATCGGCGCTGAACGCACCAGCGACCGCCATGGCGAGGGTGAATTTGTACCAATCGCTCCAGAGCGCGGCGTCGGCAGCGTGCTTGGACTGCGAGAGAGCAACGCCCATTTCATAAGTGTAGCGCCCACTGGTCTTGATCTCCAACGCACTGCCGGTGACCTCGCCCATGACCTGATAATTTTCAGCGGACTTCCCAGAGCCCGAGTGGAAACCGATGCTGACATTGAATTTCTTGCACACGTCCCATTGCGCTTCGATCAGTTTGCGAAGCGCGGCGTTATCCGGATACGGCGAGTTCTTTTGGAAACCGAAAGCGGGCGCCACGAAATTAACCGGCATACCGAGCGCCTCGCAGAGGGCGAGCATGATGGCGGTAGTCTCCGGTGTGGTGAGCCCGGGCAACTCGTCGATCGAGAGTTCGCGCAAATACGTGCAACCCGCTTTGGTGGTGAATGCGGTGGCACGAGCCGCAGCGTATTTCTCATCGCGGCGCTTCATTTTGAGCATCGAAGGCCACACCGTGCAGAGCAATTTCCCGAACGCGTCATCGTCAAGCTTGAGTCCGGCGGCGGCCACGCGCGCGCGGGTTTTTGTCACAACGTCAGCCGGAATAGTGCTGAGCTGCGCGGGTTGATTGAGCGCGAGTTCAGGAGATAAATCGAAAGTGATGTAGCTCGCCAGCAAGCAGCCGGTCACCAGCGCGTCTTCCCGGATATCAAATTTTCCACCGATCGGCTGGTGGTCAGCATTGAAAGACCACGCGATCTTCCGGTGGTGGAAGCCGGTCTTTAATTTCGAAAGCACACAACCATGGCTCATGCCTTCGACGCTCTGGCCTTGGTGTCCCTCAGGCACATTCGTGCCGATAAAAGGAAACGGCACCGTATCGAGCCGGTTGCTCAACATGGCATCGACGTCATAGACCAGCTCGCGCGGGATGGAATTCTGATTCGCGGTAAGCCCGATCTCGAGCGCACTCATGGCCCATTCGACCGCGGGCCAATGCAACGTGGTGAAGCGCGCACCGACGCCCAGAGTACTGCGACCCAGTTTGTCTCCGGCCGTTGGAAAAATTGTCGAGGCCGGGTTATGCTCCTGGATAAGATTTTTAAGCTTCAGCAAATTAGCCCAGGTAGCGGGAAACACCGTGGAGCCGGCAAAGGTCGAGCCACCGGCCAGCGGTTGAGCGGAACCCGCCAATTTCCACGCGCAATCTCCCAACGCATTTTCCACCAGCATAAATTCACCGGCCGCCGTGGCGAAGCGGCTCTTGGGATACTCTTTGATTTTGCCGGCGCGGATGTCCGAGAGCAGCGCATCCCAATCCAGACAAAAGTCAGGGCTGACGCAGGGATTTTGCGCGATGCGCAAATTATTCTTAAGCAGGAATTGATTAATGGGGGACATAGGGGAAGGGGAAGGCAGTAAGCGCTGAGAGTCGGGAGTGGAGAGAAGGATTCGAGGATAGCCGGTACTTGCGCCAGCCGAGGCGCACCTCAATCGGCGGCCCGACCGCTTCAGGATGAAATCAAATCGTCATCGCGTGGTAGCCACCGTCGACGATGAGCTCTTCGCCGGTGATGAACGAGCCAGCGCCGTCGCTCGCGAGGAGCAGTGTGGCGCCGATCAGTTCGCGGGCTTCACCGAAGCGTTTCATCGGGGTGTGGCCCATGATATTCGCGACCCGATCGGGCGTGAGGACTTTCTTGTTTTGTTCCGCAGGGAAGAAGCCGGGAACGAGCACGTTGACGCGCACCTTGTGCGGCGCCCACTCCCGCGCGAGATTGAGCGAAAGATTATGCACGGCACCTTTCGTGGCCGAGTAGGTGAACACGCGAGAGAGCGGAACGACCCCCGACATGGAACCAAGATTGATGATGGATCCGCCCTGCCCGCGCTCGACGAGATACTTGCCGAACACTTGGCAGCCGAGAAACACGCCCTTCAAATTCACCCGGACGATGCGGTCGAATTCCTCCTCGGTGATGTCGAAAAACGGGGTGGCGGAGTTGATGCCGGCGCCATTGATGACGATATCCACGCGACCGCTGCGTTTGAGCACCGCGTCGAGGAGCGCTTGAACTTCAGCCTTGCTCGTGGCTTCGGCCGCATGGAACCACGCCTTGCCGCCGGCAGCGGTGATCTTGGCGAGGCGTGCGTCGGCTTTCTCCTGATTGCGTCCGACAATCACGACTTCGGCCCCCGCACCCGCAAGGCCATCGGCCATCGCGCCGCAAAGTTCGCCGGTGCCACCGATGACGACGGCGACCTTGCCACTGAGACTAAAAAGTTGATCGAGGTAGGAACTCATAATAAAAATAAAGGGGAGCGGGTTGACAGAAGTTAAAGCATAGCGGGAAGCGGTTGGCTCGTATAGCGGATATTGCGAAAATAAGTTTATATTTTGCGAAATACTCCTATCCTGAATTTCCAGCCCCATGGAACATTCCGGCCGAGAAAATCCTGCCCGTCCACCCCTGCCCCGGCCGCGTCGCGTGGCGGTCTACCTCTCGCTCTCGACCGAGCACGGACGCGGCATCCTGAGGGGCATCGCGCGGTTCTTTCACCAACGCCCGGAAATCACAGTCTTGAAATTCAGCGATCCCCGCACCTATGACGCGGCCGTGCTGCGACGTCTGCGTCCCGACGGCATTATCGCGCGCGTGGCGCAGCGCCGCAACGCGACCGTGCTCGCCTCGCTGAATCTACCGGTCGTGAATATTTCCGGACAAATCGCCACGCCACGTCTGCCATTAATAAACACCGACGATGTCCGCGTCGGTGAACTCGCGCTGCGCCATCTGCACGGCCGGGCGTATCGCAATTTCGCCTACTGCGGCAACACCACTCACCTCGGATCATTGCTGCGCTATCGCGGTTTTTGTGCCGCGGCCCGCCGACTGGGTGTGCCGGCCGCAATCCCACGGCACATTCTTCCTCAAGGAGACCAGAACGCGCCGTACTCCGACGCCACCCGGGCGAGGCTGGCAACCTGGCTGAAAACTCTTCCCACCCCGGTGGGACTGCTTGGGTTTACTGACCGGGTCGCGCTCGAGCTCGACGAAGCCTGCGCGCGAATCGGGCTCCGCGTCCCTGAAGATGTCGCCATTCTCGGAGTGGGCAACGATCTCACGCGAGTGGAATTCGCCCACGTCGCTCTCTCGAGCATCCAGCTTAACACCCAGAATATCGGTCTGCTCGCTGCAGAAAAACTTCAGGCGATGATGGACGGCACCGATCTCTCGACCAAGGAAATCCTTGTCAGTCCGCAAAAAATTGTGACGCGGCGCTCGACGGATCGTTTCGCGGTGGAGGACGAAGTGGTCGCCGTCGGGCTCGATCACATTCGCGAACACGTGGGCAACACCATCTATGTCGAAGATGTCGCGCGGGCCGCCGGCGTAACCCGCCGGGTGTTGGAGCTGCGATTTCGCGCGGCGCTCGGGACCTCGGTTTACGCCGAGGCGCAGCGGCAACATTTCGAACGCGCTCTTGAACTCATGTCCGAACCAACGTTGACGCTCGGTGAAATCGCCTATGCGTCAGGTTTCGAAAGTCCGTCCGTGTTTGCGCAGGCCTTTCGACGCTGCCACGGAACGACGCCGTCGGAATATCGAAAAAAACTTACGGGGCCGCGCTAGATCATTTTCAGTAAAACCATGGCCGTTGCTCTTGTCGAGACGCAGCGAAGCGAAGACTGATGCGATGGCCTAGACGTGCGAACCCAGACACAAACCCCAGCGAAGCCGGTTTTAAATCAACGTGCTCACAATCGCAGGAAAATCTTCCGGACATACAGGAACCGACAGAAAACAATGCACAGCGAAATCCCGAAGAGCGCGAGGACAAGTCCACCCAGGCCGGGCCAAAGCCCGTTGAGCGCCGCCGTAATTTCGCCACCGACGAAACGAGCCGAGAGATTCTCAAAACTCACCAGCCTGCTCACCAGGTAAATGGTTAGCGCGTTGCTGCCGATCCACACGAAAGGCTGTGCCCAACCTCGCCAGCCGCGCACCTCAATGAGATAATAAAAACCCGCCAGCAGCAGCACGCTCCACCCGCCGGCGACCAGCACGAATGAGGAGGTCCAAAGACGTTTGATCACGGGGAATTGCACCCCCCACCAATATCCCGCGGCCATCAGCACGATTCCGCTGAGAACCAGCCAAGACCATTTTTTGTTGGACGCAATCCGCGGATCGCTCACCCACCGGCCGGCAAATACGCCCAACAGACACGAGGCAATCGCCGGGAAATTACTGAGCAGCCCTTCCGGGTCCGTGTCACCGTACCACAACCGCAACGGTAAATAATGGGAATCGATCCAGTTGGTAAGATTGTGCCCACGGGCGAAATCTCCCGGACCAAAACCGGGCACCGGCACAAAAGTGAGCAACGCCCAATAACCAACCAGCAACCCGCCGCAAACAACCACCAGTGTCCATTGCTTAAAATAAAGATAGAGTACGCTGGCTCCGACATAACAGATGGCCAGGCGCTGGAGCACACCCATCAGTCGGAGGTGCGCGAAACCTTCTGTCATGCCTCCGTAGTAAAGCAGCCCGAGCGCGTACATGAGCACGCCCCGAAGCAGCACTCGCCGCAATGCCACAGTCCGATCCGCACTAAACACCAATCGGTCGAGCGAGAGCGGAATCGCGACTCCCACCATAAACACAAATAGCGGAAAAATCAGATCATAGAAATTAAATCCCACCCACTCCGCATGATCCATCTGGCCCGCGAAAAACTGCACCACCCGCCCACCCTTCAACCCCGTCAAAGCCCCACCAATCGCGTCGGCTCCCACAATCCAAAGCATATCGAAACCCCGCAACGCGTCCAACGACGCCAACCGCGGCGCAGTCACGGCACCACTCGCGTTCATCGTCTCATTCATGAGTAATTCGTCGGAAGCATCATTTCACCAAGCAGCATGACGGTTAAAAATTCCTGCTTAAAAAAGCGGATCAGCGCGCGCCTCGGGTGGGCGAGGGATACCGAGCAGGGCCGCCAGGGTCGGCGCAATCGCATCGGTGCCGACGCGTTCACTGCGCACGGCGGCTTTGAGCCCGGCACCATACCACACGAGCGGGACATGGTTGTCGTGATCGTAAGGCGTGCCGTGATTGCTGCCGTAAGGCGAGCGATCCACCACGTAAGGCGGCGGCGAAAAGAGCACGTCCTGGCTCCGCACGGCATTAAAACTCAGACGCCATTCCTCGAGGTAGCGGCCTTGCGCCGGCACGAGTCCGAGCAATTCATCGCGCGTCCAGGCGACGGCGACTTGCGGTGAGCGCAACAACACGGCTTTCACCACAAGCTGAGCCGCGGACGAGGTGACGCCACGCGCGGTCAGCGTCGCAGGAATCAGCCGATAGCCATAGCTGTCGCGCACCGTCCAGGCCGCATTATCGGCAGGCGCACCGAACGCAGTGCTCAAGGCTCCTTCGACTTGCGCCGTCAGAGCCGGATAATCGAGCCGCCCCGCCGGAATCTCGCGGTTGAATGCCTTGACGCGCTCCGGCAGCGGCGAGACTCCATGGTCCGCCGTCAGTGTCACGAGGTAGCGGCCTGCCCCAATTTCCCGATCGAGAAATGCAAATAAATCCACGAGCACTCGATCAAGTCGTAACACGGAGTCCATGATCTCATGACTGTCGGGGCCGAACGAATGACCGGTATAATCCGTCTGCGAAAAGCCGAGGCAAAGCAGATCGGGCGCAGCGTGTCGTCCCAATTGTTCCGCCACGATGGCGCGCTGCGCGAGCAGCCCGAGCACCTCGGAACCATGGGGATCGAGCCGGTAGGCATTGTAGAATTCAGGACCAATGACGGGCTGCCCACCGTCTACTTTGCGCGGGAAAGTCACCCCGAGTCCGTGCCGTGATTCTTCGCCGGCCGCTTCATCGGGGCCCTGCACCGCGTCGTAAATGGATTTCTCCAGCAGCCGATCCCACGTGTGACCGAAGGCGCGGTTGATGTGGTCCTCCGCGTTGAATTGATCCAACCAATCCGGCAGCGCAGCGCGATAATAACGGGACGTAACGACGTGACCGGCGTGCATCCAATAAACTCCGTCGGCCAGCCGGCCGCCCATCAGCAGCGCGGCGCGATCCTTGTTGGCGAGCGAGATGACCCGGCACTGGGTACCATAGCGGAGCTTCAATTCATCCCCGACGGTGGCAGCAAGCAATCGGCGCGGGGAACCGGTCAATTCCGTATCACCCGCTCCCGCCGGCAAACGCACCCCGGAAGACGGCGCTCCCACCAGTGGCGCGAGGGAATCCTCCACTGCTCCCACCGCATGCCCCTCCGCGAGATCGAACCACTCGTTGGCAATAATCCCATGAATAGCCGCATGCACGCCGGTCATGATCGTCGCATGACCCGGCGCGGTCGCGGTCATCGCATGACGATGATGCGCCTCCGTGAAAACAACGCCGTGCTCCAGCAAGCGCCGGAATCCCCCCGACACAAACCATGGCCGAAATCGCTCCAGATAATCCGCGCGGCACTGGTCAATGCTGATCACAATCGCGAGACGCGGCGTTTCCGGTGGCACCACCACGGCCGGCTCCGCCACTGCCAGCGTCACGGCCACCAAAGAAAGAAATGAAAGAAAACGTTTCATCAGGGATGCACCGGCTGCGTGGTCACTAAAACGCCGGCACGAGAAGCTGCTTCAGCGGAAACCCCGAAGGGGAAAAATCCGCAACGCTCGCCGGCAGTTTCCAGCAAGTCCGTAAGTTGCCCAGTGGGTTCAACCCGTGCGACATCCGCTGGCAAACCCGGCGGCGGCACGATCGTCCGGAACACAAACCGCGTCGCACCGGTGTAACGCACTTCAATAATACCCTCGACCGACGAAACCGTAAACGCACCGGCATCGGTCTCAATCGAAACAGTCAGTCCGGGCAGCAGCCAGTGTTCGCGCGAAATTGGCGCCACCGTCAAGCCGGGCGCACTGATCCGAAAAACGAAATCACCCGCCGCTGCGGCGGTGATCGTGAGTGTTTCCTTGCCGGCCTCCGCATCGCAAGGCGGCGAAGCGTAGAGCCGCACCCAGCCAACTTCTCCACCGGGCACCCGCCAGTGAATCGTCGCAGGGTGAAACTGACCGCTGGTCGGATTCGCTCCGACCGTGTGATGGGTAATTTCTCCACCAATCATCACACTGTGCGCCAGCCACGCGGTCGCAGTGCGCGACGCCGTGATCGGTCGGCGGAGAACTCGCTCGCCCTTGAAGGCGCGAAACCCTGCGAGCACCTCGTCAGGCACATTGGCGCCGAGTGCGACGTACGTCGACACCGCCGCAAAATCATGCGCGTGCTCCATCGGGCCGGCCGGATCAGGAAAAGGGGTCAGGTCGGCAGGCAAAACCAACCCCATCCACGATCCGGTCAAGGACACGTAGCGCCGCATATCCATCCCGTAGGCGCGATCAAAAGGC
>JANYFP010000066.1 GCA_025362555.1 Verrucomicrobiota bacterium | reverse complement strand
GCAAATCCGGTACTTTGTCTAAAGCAAAATCTGTTACTCGAGAGACGAAGCGTCTGCGGCTTGCACGCAAACAAGCATTCCAGAAGGCCCAACAAAACGCCACAGCGCAACGCCCTTGATTTCACTTAAATCGGCGATCATGTTCACGTTCTGCATGGCCCAGTTAATCACAAAAGACGGCTCGCACGCTCGGCGGGCGTGGCTGATCTGAAGCGTTGATCGGCAAATGATGAGCCCCGGCAATGTCGAGCGTGCGAAGAAAGAAGCCTCCTCATTTTGGGGGCCGCTTTCGCTAGCGATGCCATTAGGTGCCGGGTTGTTGAGTTGTTTGTTTCTGGTGGGCGGAAGGCCAGACATGGCGGGCCTCAAGTATTTGTTGTATTCACTTGCCGGTGTGGGCGGCGCTGGAGTCGCGGGAATGGCGGCGGTGATTATCGCTGAGATAAGAACGGAAAGAAAGCCCGCCTACCGCACCATCGGTTTTTTCCTGAACGGCGCGATTATCATTATAGGACTATATTTCTCTGTGACGTTGATGCGGCGATGACTGCCCGCCGAACCAGATATACCACAGCCAACGACCTTCATGCGTACCAAATCGAACATGGCGCACTACGCTCAAGATTCAGATTCAGTTTTAGTTCGAAAGCGTTTTGTTTGCGCTCGCCGGTCGTCGGCTGACCGGTAACGTTGATCTAGCCAAGAAAGCTCTTCATGAAGACGCGTGACGATGAAATCGCAGCTCTTGGCCATCTCCAAGTGGCCATGGGCGTCAAGTTCAGCGACGTCGTGCATCGTGATAAGCCCGATTTTTTGGTCAGCTACCAAGGTTACGAGACTGGTATCGAAGTCACGTCCGGCAGCGCAGAAGAGTTTCGTCGCGCGTTGCATGTCGGAAAGAAAGCAGGACTCAGTGGTTTGAGCGTTAGTGGACTGCGCGAGCGTAGCGACAGTGAGCGTCTTTCGAAAGAAGAGTTGCTTGGCGAGCTTCAGTCAGTGGAGTGCGTCTCGTCAGAAGATTTCGCTGTTTTGTGGGCTGAGCGTATTGTTAAGAGAATTCGGACCAAGGTAGATTTGATGCAGCGCGGTGAGCTCGATAGATTTCAAAAGAATTGGCTGTGCATCATGAATGAGCAGGCGGACGATGGTGGACTAGATGTTGATTTCTATCGCGCGGTGCTCATGGGCGCGCTCGGTAGCGATCAAAGCTACCGCGAGGCGTTTGATCTGATCTACATCATCAGTGGAAGAAGTATTTTTATTTTTGATGAGCGACGCCTCATCGCAGTTCGCACGTGAAAAAAGGCTCATCTTAGCCGCCACAGCGCAACGCCATTGATCTCACCTGAATCGTCGATGATGTTCCCGCTTCACATGACCCGGCTACTGCGCGCGAGTTGGCCAGAGCGTCTTCAGTGGTGGTATTTGCTCCAGCGGTGATCGTGCGCAAGACCGCAAACGCCAGCAGCGTAGAACGGTGAAACGGAACGATCTGTTTCATCCTGAATTCCGGAATCGGTTAACCGCTAATCTTCGCTAATGCAGGCAATCCTTGGCTTTCGTTCAGAGAGTTTTGTTCGCCGATCAGATGAATCACTTTTTGGTCCAGTGCTTTTTGAATTTCTTGATTAGCGTCAATGAGCGTAGATGAGCGGTTTCTCATTTGAGTTTTCTAGGATCATGGGATGATTTTACGCGTGAGAGCGGATCGGTCACGGATGGCTTGCATCCATCGGTCTCCTCCGACTCCGAGGGCAATGCCGGCAACGTAAGCGACCAGATCAATCCAGGAGAAAGTAGAGCCTAACACTAAGTGGCCGATGGGGTGATGACGCACTGCGTTGATCCACGGCGCTTGATAAAGTTGACTGAACTCGATCGCAAAAGACGTGCCGAGCGCACAGGCCGCCAGGATTCGCGTTCGCGCGCACGGCAGGAGGATGCACCAGCCCATAAAAACCATGAGCGCCCAGAGCGCGTCGCCCGGATATTTCCCCAGCAGCGCGGGGAACAGGGCCGGATACTTACGCGAACCTAATCCGATGGCGATGACGCCCAGAGCTATCGCGGCAGAGGCGAGTTTGTTTCGCGGCGGAGAAACCTTTGCGGACATGCCGTTCGATTTGGCTGCACTCGGTCGCGGATGGCGAGGTTACTTCACCAACTCTTTTTCGATTTGCTTGTGGGTCGGTGCCCTTACGGCGTGCTCAGTGAACGGATCTGTTCGGCCGCTACCGTGACGGTGGGCGTTGAATCCAGCATGCTTCACCGCTTTTGTTTTACCTGATCCGAAATCGTGACGGCATCGGACTCGATGTCATTGGTTGGCAGAATGAGCTTTGAATCGGGAATTTCGAATAAGGCCGAGGGAATCGGCGGATTGATTTCGAAGTGGGTTTCGCACGTCATGGAAGATGGAAAGCGAATGTTCATTTGGCTCAGGTTTTCAGTTTCTTGGTCGATAACGTAATCGATGGTGAGGTTCGGGATAGAAACGTTGCTTTCAGAAACGATCTTCGACGAACGGCCGCGATAGACTTCGTCTCGCTCACTGTAATGCCTATTTGGGTCCATTCCCTGGTTCGCCATTTCAACATTTGCCTGATAGCTTCCCATGGAGGTTGATGGGATTTCAGCGTCTTGGCGAAGAAACGCGACGTCTTCGATGGGATCGGTTCCCCTTAACTCCCAGTTCCCTTCGCGGTTTGATATTTCGATGCGGTTCCGTCTTGGAATTGGTTCGTTGGTCCTTTGATCATAGTTGATCGTTTCGCCGCGGAGGAAAAGCGTCCCGTTGCTATCTTTCGAACTGCTTAAAATGAATTTAACTCGGTTGCCATCGCTATTCGTTATGTCCGTGACTTGCGTAAATGATCGGGCGGAGATCAGCTTTTTATAGGCCCCCTTAAGCGCCCGAAAGGCTATTTCAGAATGGTCTGGATTTGGTAGCAGCAATGCAGGGATCCGCACATCTAATGCAGCTAGTCTAGCGGGACGATTCGGCGTCGATTCATGGATTTTTCTTGGTAAAGAGTTGAAAGTGTCGATCGGTTTGACGGTGAATGACGAAGCGTTCCGATAAAGAATAAAATATACGCATCCAAGAAATACGGCGATCGCGATACTGCGGTAGATGAGTCTTCTCCGTTTTCCGGTTTTCATATGCTGGTCGTCCGGAGTTTTACAGAATGGCAATCGGCCTCACCACACGGGGATAATGTATGAGTCGTTTATCGAAGGGATAATATCAAGGCCGTTCTTCCTCGGAGTCGACCTACCTGCGGAGATGGTTTCATTCGCAATAGGTCAGGTATTCCGAAGTTTAGTTCGGCTTGGCCGGCTGAAGAAGAGGTTCTGTGCCGCGATATTTGGTGAAATCGCGGCGTGAAGCCGTTTCGACCGTCTTCTGAACTGTTCCGGGGCTTGCCTCGAGGATTTATACTCGAATGGGAAAAATAATCGCTGTACGCCCTGATTTTCAAGGCTTCGGCACGATCAAGAGTCGCACTTGTTCGCCGGTTAACGTAACGGTCGGCGCGAATTGCGGGCTTGCCGCGTAGGCTAACAGGCTGGCCCGGAGTTGACGGCGCACCGGATCCATCGTGGATTCATTCAAATCGATGCTCGTCACAAGCAGACGGCCTTTGCACACGCGCGCTTCGAAGATCAGGCCGAGCTTGCGGTTGGTCACCCAGTCGTCGACGACTTGCACGATGGGTCTTAGGTCCGCAGGCAGACCGTCCAAAATCATCGCACCGGCATGGCTGACCGGATACCACCATTGCAAATTGCTATGCGTTTCCGTGGGGAAATGGGCGAGAGCGGGGTGCTGAGGATCGCATAGAATCCCAAGGGTGTGCGGGGCCTGGCCATGAGTCCAGGCGGTGTTCCAGAAGATGCTGGAAAAGCCGAGTGCGATCTTGCCTCTCGCGGGATCGGGCGCGACACGGGCTGGTGGAATAATCAGGAGCACGTCACCGCCGGACTCGAGTTGCGCTTGCGCCGTGGCGTCGAGTTCGTGGACGACCAGCAGTCCGGCGGGCGCGGGCGCGACCACCTCTGTCGCGGGCGGATAAACCCAAAAATCCCAGTCGTTTTCGAAGGTGGAATTTTCGAGCGTCACAATCAATTTGTAGCGCGCGGGAGCGGGAACGGCATGAAGGGCGAGATCGAGATGACCGAATTGAGTCAGTCCTCCGGTTGGGACGTCGCGTGAAGCGAAACGGCCTTCGGCGGCAATGAGCCCGCGGCCGTCGACCAGCTTCCACGTCGCCACGATGTTTGGCAGTGTGGTTGGTCCAAAGTGAGCAACCTCGATGTCTGCCGTGAAGTGCTCGTCTTGGGTGAAGACCCGCTGGTTGAGGCGGGCGAGTGGGACGGTGCGGTTGCAAAAGCGGCGGAATTCCCCGGGCGTAATATATCCTTTCCCCTCCCAGAAAGCATCGAGCACACCCACGAGGGCGGTGCCTTGGCCGGGGAAATCGCTCAAGCCGAGCAATTGAAATCCACCCATCTCTGGAGTGCGAAGCGCAGATTCGATTTCTTCTTTGTAGCAAAGGGCCTGAAGTTTTCCTGAGGCGATGAGAAAATCGTGGGCTTGGTCGGTGAGGTGATGGGCGGCGAGACTGGCGCGAAAAATTTCGAAGTTCCGCGGCTTCAAGTAGCCGGTGTATTTGGGCATTTCGGCGAAATTGGGATACACGCACCACTGGCCGATTTCGTGGCTCACGACGGGGGTGGTGCGCGCGCCGATGAAATCGCGGTAGTCGGTCCGCGTTTCGGGGGCGAGCTGATTGATGCGCGAGTTGAGACCTTCTCCCCAATGTTGGATGCGCGGCTCTGGAGTGACATGGTAATCATTCTCGGGAATTTCCGGCCAGCCGGCGCCAGCGGTGTAAAGTCGGCGTGAGTCAGTGGCTTTTTGCCGCTTCACCCAATCGGTCAACCAGGCCGTGTAGTTTTTTCCGCCCGGCTCGTTGCCAGCGCAGAGCATGACGAAGGATGGGTGATTACCATTGGCTCGGAGAATGCGCGCGGTTTCGCGATTGATCCACTCGTCCACCGGTTTGCCGTCGCCGAGCGTCGTGCTCTGGTTTGGCCATGAGGCGACTTCAATCTGCAGGTAAAGTCCAAGTTCGTCCGCGGCGGAAAACGCTGCTTCGGGCGGACACCAGGAGTGAAATCGAATATGGTTTAGGCCGTGGGCCTGGATCGTCGTGAAGATTGTTCGCCAGCTCGCGACGTCGGTGGGTGGATGACCGGTGCGGGGAAACGCGGCGCAATCGAGTGTGCCCCGCAGAAACACGGCCCGGCCGTTGAGCAAGATCCGGCGGCCTTCAGCCGCGATTTCGCGCAGGCCAAAGGTCGCTTCGCGTTGTTCGCCGTTGGCGAGAGTTGCGGTGACGTGATGCAACGCAGGGTTGAATTCATCCCAAAGGGGAGCGTCGGCGCCGAGCGGATAGTCCAGAGAAAAACTTCCGTCTGCCGCCATGTTTGCATTCATGGCAGGTCGAGGCCGGCCGGTTTTTGGGCCGCCGGTGATTTGCACCGTCGCGGGCCATGCTTGGTGGTCCGATGACGCGAGTTTTCCGCGTACGAGTGCCACGCGATCTTTCACGCGGGGAATAATAGTCAGATCATCGATCCAGATTGGGGCGGTCGCGATGAGTTCGATGCGGCCAACGATTCCGTTCCAGTTGCCCTGAGTGTGATCGCTGACGCTGTGGGAATTTTCGCCGATGTCGGGGTCGAGCGTGTTATCAATCCGGACGGTGAGTCGATGGTGACCGGGGCCTGCGGCCAAACCGAGATCGTAGACGTGGGCGACCGACAGTGAGTCGTTCGATCCGATTAGCCGATCATCGAACCACGCGGTGGTTTTCCAATGCGGACGTTCCAGATGCAACTCCAGGTGGCGGACGTTCCAGTTAGCTGGGATATCGATGTCGCGTTGGTACCACGCGGCGCCGACGTAGTGGGTTTCAGGCTGCAGCCAGAACGGCACCTTGATGTTACCCGGTGTCCGGTAGGCGGCGTATTCTGGCGAAGTGAAGTATGAGCGATCGAAGATTCCGCCGGTCCATTTGGTGTCGACCGTCACGGGGTCGCCAATGCCGTTTCCCGGCAGCGTGCCGGGTAGTTTGATCGTGGCGTCGGTGAGTGGACGGGAATACCATTGGTTGGCCAAGCCGGTGTTTTCCCGGTCGAGTGCGTAGTGCCACGGGCCGGAAAGATCGAGGGTCTCGGCGGCGGTGAGTGTTGGGAGAAGAAGCGCGGCGATTAGCGTGAATCCTGAGAGTGCGTGACGGAATATCTTAGAAGGGGCGGTATGCATGAGATGGGGAAAGAAAGTGGTTGCTCTGAGTTGTGGGCGATTCAGGGGAGGTGGAGCGGGTTGACCTCAACACGCTGGTTTGCGAGCGGAAATCCTGAAGCGACTTGGGGTCAAGTCGCTCCACCCCGTCTTCGTGGCCCTGCGCGGGAGCGCAGGGATCCCGCCGCTCCCGCAGCGGGCTACATTATTTTCGGCAACGGATTATTTAAAATAGTTAAGCGGTGCGAAATTGATGGGAGATAACATGGCTAACTTACCCCACCATGTCGGCAGCAAGGGCGTGGTTCGGGTCGCGGTGGAGGACTTTCCGCAGGAGTTTCATGGCTTCATTAATTTGGCCCAGACCGAGTCGGGCTTGCGCTTCGAGGAACAGCGCGGCAGTCTGTTGGCGAGCCTGCAAGTCATCGTTGAACAGCAGCATCGTTGGCAGTGATGTAGCGAAGTAGTCGATCTTCGCCGGCGTTTTCCCGAGCGTGATGGAGTATTTCAGGAGGCCGCGCAGAAGGCTGAGGGCTTCGGCCTTGCGTCCGAGTTTGGTCAAGGCGAGCGCAGAGTAGTACGACATTTCGGAATAGGTGCGGACACTCATGGTTTGGAAGTCTCCTCTGAATTCCGTCGCGGTCTGCCAATGCCGTTGGGCGCCCTGATCCTCTCCAGTGGCGGCGAGAGCGCAGCCGAGCCAGTAGTGGATGTCGCTTTGATTCGCGAGCAGGTGCTTGGCTTCGCCAAGATTTTCCGGCGCGGTGAGCGCGGCTTCAAAATGCCGGACCGCGAGCGTTGCATTATTTTTTTGCAAGGCGCGACTGCCGAGGGCGAGGTGGGTGCGCACGTGTTGGCCGAGCGCCTGGCCTTCGCCGCCTTCCCACGGTTGAAATTTTCGGGCGCCGACGATGGCGAGAGCTTTTTCCGATTGGCCGACGCGATTGAATAGCGTGCAAAGTTCGACGGCGAGATCGTCGCGCCGTTGCACGAGTGCGCGATGGCGACTTAATTCACGCAGGCGCTTGGCGGGCGAATCGCCGAGTCGTTTTTGCAATTGGTCGCGTTCGTAGAGCAGGCGCGCGTCATGCGGACTCGCCTTGAAGGCACGGTCATAGGCGCGGCGCGCGGCGGAGGGTTTTTGCGAGACGTTGAAATACCCGATACCGAGATTGCGCCACGCGACGGCGTTGCGGGGGTCGAGTTTTACGGCGCATTCCCAGAGTGCGATCGCCTCCGGTTGGCGGCGGCGATCATAGAGCAAATTGCCCAAATAAAACGGCGCGCGACCATCGCGGGGATTCGCGGTCATCGCGTAATTTAAAATGCCGATCTCTTCCTGTCGGGCGGGGAAACAATAATCGGGATTGGCTTTGGCGGCGGCCGCGAGATGGCGGCGTTCACCGCGAGTGTCGCCGAGGAATTGGCGAATCCACGCCCGATAATAATGGATCAACGGCTCCGTGCCGAGTGATCCATCGGGTAAATCGACGGACGGAATGCGGGCTTGAGGGACGCGCGCCGACTCTCCGCTCACTGCATCGGCGAGGATGGCGAGGGCGTCGCGATACAGTCCGGCGCGTACGCAATCGAGTGCGAGATCGAGACGGACCTGATTGTCGCATTTAAGTTTGGTGCCTTTCAGATAACAGGCCCACCAATCAAGGGGATCGAGGGCGAGCGTTTCGTTGAGGAGGACGAGAGCGTCGTGGTCGCGGCCGAGTTTTCTCAGCGCGATCACTTTCAGATTACGGGCGCGGAGATTGTCGGTGTTGAGTCGGAGGGCGCGGTTGAGGTGATCGAGGGCCGTGGTCCAGTGGCCGCGCGCCGCATCGATCTCGGCGAGCGCGTGGAATCCGGCGGCCTGCCACGCTTGATTCCAGGTGGCTTTGTAGAAAGCCGCGTAGGCATCGTCGTTCGCGGTGAAGTTTTTTGGATTGGCCAAAGCCTTTTGCCGGAGGCAAAGGCCAAGCTGATAATACGCTTCGCCGTCGTAGGGATTTGGATTGCGCGAGATGAGGCGAGCGATGCTCGCGCGCAGGTATTGCTCGGCGAGGTCTAATTCACCACGGCGTAAGTGCCAGCGTCCGAGGGCGAGAGCGCAGCGGGAATCCTGTGGATCACGGCGCAGCGCTTCGCGCCAATAAAGTTTCGGCTGACGGATCGCGTGGCGATATTGCTCCAGATGCAGGCCGATCACGTAGAGCTCATCGGCGCTCTTTACGGCTTCGGGCGTGGGCGGTTCAACGGCGGCGGGTGGAACTTTTTCTCGAGTGTGAATTCGGGGCGTGTACGTCAGCAGTTCGCGGCGGTCGCTCGTTCGGACGCGGACGGTGAGGTCTTCGACGCGGACGCTGCGGGCGACCTTAAGCATCGCGGTGAGTGGTTGGTTCGGGGCGAGGTTTTGCTTCCACTGGCGGAGGCGTTTTCCTTTCGACTCAAGTTGGACTGTGGCATTAAGTTGGGAAGTGGTAACGGCGACGCCGATCCGGACGATCGAGCGGGTGAGGGCGAGGCTGATGGCGCCGTCCACGCTCGCGTGCTGGGCGGGACCGATGGCTTGGATCGGATACCAGAATTGGCTCCACGTTTTGGTTTCGCCGGGTTGGAGAAAAGAGAAGTCAGGTTGGTTGTCGGTGTATACGCCGCACATGAGTTCAATGTACGGGGCGTATTCGCCGTTTGCGTCGGGTGCGGTCAGATTGCGATCCCACGCGTAACCGAATTCGTGATTGCCCCAGGTCCACTGTTTCTTGCCGGGGGAGATGTGATGATTGGCGACCTGAACGAGGCCGGCCTGTGCCTTGTGATCGTAGCCGCCGGCGAAATCTTCTTTCGATCCCATGCCCATGTACGAGGTCGGCACGGGAATGTTAGCATACCAGGAAAGGTCATTGGGGGGATAATTTACTGCGGACTTGGCTTGCGGGTGCGGCGGTGGGAATTGTCGCGGCAATTCTTTTGCGGGAATGCCGGCGAGTGCGCGCGCGGCGTAATCGACCCCGTAATAAGTGCCTTCGCAAAGCGGGTAGGTGCTCGTGGCGCGCTTCGCATGATCGGCCACGTGCGTCGCATCCGGCGGGAAAAACGATTGATACTGTTCGTGGACGCG
>JANYFP010000047.1 GCA_025362555.1 Verrucomicrobiota bacterium | reverse complement strand
TGCCGCAGGCTTTCAGCAGATCGAGGGAATCAGTGGAGAGGCGACCGCTCTTTTGGATGGCGAGGCGGAGGCGGTCTTTTGGTGTGGAGGGAGTCGGCATGGCGTTGAAGGGAAGACGTTGTAGGCTGATTGGAAGAGTTGAAAGCCGGGAATGGCGAGGGTCTCGCGCGGGAGGGTTTCAGCGGAAAAGCAAAAACCCCGGCTGGTAGTACCTGCCGGGGTTTGGGAAATTCGATTCCATCAGCCACGGGCAAGGCGCTTCCGGCCTTCCCGAGCGGGGAAGGCTAGCTCACGTGGTGATGATGATGGTTGAGAACCATGATTAGAGATGGATAAGTGGACTCGGGTCGGGCGCGGCGCAAGTATTTTTCGCTAGCGGATGGCGGCTCCGTGCACAACTTGGTCTGTCATAAATCCCCGCATGTCTGTTTCAGAATTCCAGCCCTCGAAAAAAGCGATTGTTGCCGCAGTCATCGTCGTGGGGGCGACGTATGCGTATTTCCTTTTGTTCGCGCAGTTTGGGTTTCTAAAAGCGCTGCAAGTGGCGACTGACGGACAGCCTGGCGTGATGAAACCGGTAATGGGGGTGATGGGGTTGGCGGGAATCACGGGCAGCTTTTTGGCGGCGAAGATTTTCACATTGGAAAGGAGCCGGCGGATGTTGGTGGCGGGGTTTGCGGTGAGCGCGGCAGCGGCTGGATTGTCGCTGGTGGGTGGCTCGTTGGCGGTTTTCTATTTGATCGCGCTGTTGGTCGGCCTCGGGGTTGGTCTGACGACGGTGACGTTGGCGGGCTTGTTGCGGCGGGTGTTGGGTGGCGGGCGGCTGGGGATCACGATCGGACTCGGCACGGGGCTCGCTTATGGATTTTGCAATTTGCCGCTGATTTTTGATGCACCGCCTGCGACTCAGGCGGGGTGGGCGCTGTTGATTGTGGCAGTGGGTGGAATCGCGGTGCGATGGCTTGAGTTCTTGGCGGTCGAGGAGCGCGCACCGGATCGTTTCGATTATTCAAAGTGGGGTGTGGTGATGTGGGTAACGCTTTTTTTCACTTTGGTGGGTTTGGACTCAGCAGGTTTTTATATCATCCAGCACACGCCGAGCTTGAAGGGTGAAATGTGGAATGGTGAATGGCGATTGGGGGTGAACGCGGGTATGCATATCCTCGCTGCGGTGTTGGCGGGGTACGCTCTCGATCGACAATGGGTGGGACGGACTTTGCTTTTTGCCGCGGCCTTGCTGGTGATGGCGTGTCTTGTGATTGATGGTGTCCAGCGCGCCTTTGCAGTCGGTGCGCTGTTTTATACTGCGGGGGTGTCGGTGTATTCTGTGGCTCTGGTGTTTTATCCGGCGCGGAGTACGCGGCCAGGTCTCGCGGCCCTGGTTTATGCGGTGGCGGGATGGGGCGGGTCGGCGTTGGGCATCGGCTTCGCCGAGAATCGGCACACGGTGCCGCCGTGGTTTATTGCCACGGCTGGCGGGGTGATTGCCGCTGCGTTGTTGGCGCGACGCTTAATTGGGGGCCGGAGGTCGGGTGGGATCGCGGTGGGCTTGGCGCTTTTGGTTGGGGCAGTCGTGGTGCCGAAAGTTAAAGCGGAAGACCAACCACTCATCGCGCAAGGTCGCGCGATCTATATCAGCGAAGGCTGTATTCATTGCCATTCTCAGTACGTGCGGCCTGGCACGGACGATGAAGTCCGCTGGGGAGTGGGTCAGTCACTGGAGGTGGTATTGGCGCAGACCCCGCCGCTGTTAGGCAATCGACGCCAAGGGCCGGATTTGCAAAATGTCGGCAATCGCCGGTCAAGTGAATGGAACCGGCTGCATTTAATGGCACCGCGAACGTTGATGCCCGGCTCGCGCATGCCGTCCTACGCCTACTTGTTTAAGTCGGGTCGAAGCGAAGGAGGGGCGTTACTGGCTTATCTTGACACGCTGGGTGGTGGCCAGGTGGTTGAACGCTGGGCATCGAATCAGCTGTGGCAATCGCTGCCTGAAAAACAGCTTTTCCCGGTTGATCAGCAGCGGCGCTTGTTTGGGCAATGGTGCGCGTCGTGTCACGGTGCGGCTGGTCTTGGTGACGGACCGGCGGCAGCGGCGCTGGCAAATCAGCCGCGCAATCTCGTCGCGGATGCGTGGCGGCGGATCCCGGCCGGGACGGACCTCGTCACGGAACGGTTGGCTTTGGCGCGGCTAATCAAGTTTGGCGTACTCGGCACGGCCATGGCGGGACATGAATATTTGGATGACGACACGGTCTTGTCTTTGGCCACTTATCTTCAAACACTTCGCGCCAAGAAATGATCCCCGTTTCCCTGCACCACGCTCTTACGTTTTCCCGCATTTGAATACTTCCGAAGGTTTTTTCCGCGCCGCGCTTTATCGTCAACTTAACCGTCGCCATGGAGGCGTGGTGATTTTCTTCGTCATGTTTCTGGCGATTTCGTGGCTGACGCGATTCGCGCTATTGGTGAAAGCGGCGCATGATGTGACTTGGACGCTGAGTTTGCTCGCGGCATTTTTCTGGGGAACTCTCTACGATTTAGGGGCGGCGGCGTTTGTGAGTCTGCCCTTGATTGTGTTGCTCACGGTGTTGCCGGCGGGTTGGTTTCAACGTCGGTGGCAGCAGGCGCTGGCGAATATTGGCGGGTTTATTATCCTCTATCTCTTGCTGTTCGGCACGGTGTCCGAGTGGACTTTCTGGGATGAGTTCGGCGTGAGATTTAATTTTATCGCGGTCGATTATCTCGTCTACACCACCGAGGTGATTGGCAACATTCGCGAGTCGTACAATCTGCCGCTGATTTTCGGCGGAGTTTTGGCGGGTGCGGCGGTTTGCCAATGGATTTTGGGTCGCACGGGAATGGCGGCGCGGTGGTTTGCGGCACCGGTTGAGCCATTGAGCCGTCGGTTAAAGGCCGGATCGCTGTGGCTGGTGATTGCGATCGGGTTTGGTTCGGTGCTGGGCAGTGAGTGGCTGCCTAATTTCAAAAACAACTTCAACCGCGAGCTGGCGAAGAATGGTCTGTGGTCGCTTTTCGGGGCCTTCTGGCACAACGCGCTGGAGTACGACAAATTCTATTCGACCTTGCCGGCTGATGAGGCGTTCCGGGTCGTGCGGCAGGAAATTGCGCGTGATCGTTCGGTGACTTTGGGCGATGACCCGCATGATGTTTTACGGGTCGTGCGTAATCCCGGCCCGGAGCAAAAGCCGAACGTGATTCAGATCACGGTGGAGAGTCTCAGTGCGGACTTCCTCAGTATTTTTAATCGCGCCTCCCATCTCACGCCGAATTTGGAGGAGATCGCGGCGCAAAGTCTGGTGTTTGATAATTTTTATGCGACCGGTACGCGCACGGATCGCGGGATGGAGGCGTTGACGCTCGCGGTGCCACCGACTCCCGGGCGCTCAATCGTGAAACGTCCGCGGAACGAAGCTATGTTTACGCTGGGTTCGGTGTTTCGCTCCAAGGGCTACGACACGGCTTTCATTTACGGTGGCTTTGGCTACTTCGATAACATGAATTATTTTTTCGGTCATAACGGTTACCGCGTGATCGATCGCACAGGTGTGCCGAAAGAGGACATCACCTTTGCCAACGTTTGGGGCGTGTGCGACGAGGACCTCTTCCGTTGGACGATGCGCGAGGCCGACGCCAGTGCTGCGACCGGAAAGCCGTTTCACTATTTTGTGATGACCACGTCAAATCACCGACCGTACACGTTTCCAGAGGGGAAAATTGATCTGCCGTCAAAAATCTCCGGCCGTCCGGGCGCGGTGAAATACACGGACTTTGCCATCGGCCAATTTCTCCGCGAGGCGGCAAAGAAGCCGTGGTTTAAAAACACGGTGTTTGTCATCGTGGCCGATCATTGTGCGTCCAGTGCGGGCAAGACGGAGTTGCCGGTGCAAAATTACCACATTCCGCTGATTATCTTTTCGCCTGGCGGGCACATTGCGCCCGGCCATATCCGCACGCTCACTAGTCAGGTGGATTATGCGCCGACTTTGCTCGGGTTGCTCAATTGGACTTATCCCAGTCGTTTTTTTGGACGCGATATTCGGCAGATCGATCCGAAGGACGCGCGCGCTTTAGTTGGCACGTACCAAAAGCTAGGTCTGTTGCGGGCGGAAGATTTTTTGGTCCTTAAACCCGTGCGCCAGCAAACGCAGTATCGCTATAATCGCGCAACGTACGCGTTGACGGAAAAACCCATTGATCCGGCATTTCAGGCGGAGGCGGTCAGTTATTACCAAACTGCCAGTGACCTGTATCAGCAGCAGCGTTATCGTGAGTTAACGGCGGAGGAAATTCAAAGTGCTCTTGCCGCGCCGGCCAAGCCATGAACCGCCTTTTTTTCCGCAGTAGCCAGACGCGACGGTTGCTGAGTGGCCTGGCAATTGGTGCTGTAATTTGCGGGGAAATGCCGGGAGCAGTTTCCTCCCAATTGTGGGGCAAAGATGGCGCGGTCTGGACTTCGTTGTCGCGGCTGCCGGATTTCTCCCGCGCGGGATATCACGAGGGAGAGCAGGCGATTCCCGACGTCGTGCAGGTGACGAATGTCAAGGATTTCGGAGCCGTTGGGGATGGAATTGCCGATGATACGCAGGCGATTCAGACCGCGATCGCAGCCACCGCGCGTGGCGCGGTTTATATGCCGCCGGGGCGCTATAAAATCACAGATTTTATTCGGATCGAAAAAAGCGGTGTGGTTTTACGCGGCGCCGGGCCGACCAAAAGTGTGCTGTGGTTTCCCCGCGGTTTGGATGAGATTCATCCCAAGGAGATGCATGACAGCCGGGGTCTCCCGACGAGCGGCTACGCTTTTGACGGAGCCTTTTTCACGATCCAGGGAAATTATCAGGAGAAGGCGCTGGCCCGAATCGTGTCGGTTGCAGCGCGTGGGGCTTCGATGGTCGACGTGGACGATGCGGCGCGTTTAATCGTTGGCGAAACCGTGGTGGTGGTGATGCGCGAAGCGAAGGACCAGAGCTTGAAAACTTATCTCTACGCGGGTGATCCGGGCGACATCAGCAACGGAAAGTCGCTC
>JANYFP010000045.1 GCA_025362555.1 Verrucomicrobiota bacterium | reverse complement strand
ATGAATATTCCATTCGGCCGGCGGATGATTTCCTCCACGCCCGTCCGAATCGCCGGCGGCAAACCGATCTGGTCCAGCGCAAGCTGACCCGCTGACTGATCGAGCACGCGCAACACCACGCTTTCGCCAAACTGAGTCGGTAGTGTCGACACTCGCAAATCAACGGCCCGACCCTCAAGCTTGAGTTTGATCCGCCCGTCCTGAGGCAACCGGCGTTCAGCGATGTTCAGGTTAGCGAGAACTTTCAGTCGTGAGATAATGGGCAGCGCGAGTGCGCGCGAAGGCGGAGTCATTTCGCAGAGCGCACCGTCAATGCGGTAGCGAATTTTAAACTCCCGGGCAAACGGCTCAAAATGAATATCCGAGGCCTGCTCGCGAATTGCCTGCGCTAACACCAGATTCACGAGACGAATAATCGGAGTTTGGCCCGCCAATTTCTCAATATCCGCTTCGCTCAGTTCGGCGGCATCGATGGAGTCACCGGCTTTCTCCGGCGATGAAACCGGCTCCTCTTTGGATAAAACTTTCTGCTCCCCGTAATATTTTTGAATGAGCCCCCGAACGCGTTCGGGATCTGCGACGGCCATCCGTATTTCCCGACCGAGCGCAAAGGTCAGGTCGCCGACAAGATGCGGATTGAATGGATCGGCTACGAGCAGCGTGAGCGCAAACTCGTCGAGTGCGACTGGCACGATGCCATACGATCGGGCGATACAGCTCTCGACCAAGCAAAGTATTTCCGCAGGCAATCCCTCCGGCATTTTATCGGCGTAGTCATAACCGAAATGCTCAGCGATGGCCCGCAGCAGAGTTGGCTGATCGATGAGCCCGCCGTCGAGCAGCAACGTGGCGAAGGATCTACCCGTCGCGACATGCTCGTCAAACGTCGCTTGCAGCGCCGCCGGCGCGATCAGCCCGCGACTCGCGATCAATCCAAAAATACTATGGTGGTGCCCTTCGAACACAAAAAGTTCGGCCGGGCCCACGGCCTAATAAAATGAAAAGTAGATCAGAGTTCGTTCAACTTAAAACCCATACTGGTGAGCTTCTCGCGCATGGCGTTGACGTCCTGGGATTTTTCGAGCGCCTCATTGGGATCGATCAACTCCCGGTTCACGAGACTCATCAAATGGGTGTCGAGGGTGATCATGCCCAGGGCGGCGCCAGTTTGAATATCGGACGGAATACGGAAAGTTTTGTTGTCGCGAATCAGCGACGCAATCGACGGCGTGTTGACCATGATTTCATAAGCCGCGATGCGACCACCGCTCGTCTTTTTGCAGAGCGATTGGGAAATGACCGCGATAATCGAAGTGGAGAGTTGCATGCGGATCATCTCCTTCATGTTGGCCGGGAATGCATCCACAATGCGGTCAACCGTCTTCGCGGCGCTGTTCGTGTGCAGGGTGCCAAAAACCAAATGGCCCGTCTCAGCGGCACTGATCGCGGCTTCGATAGTTTCCAGATCGCGCAATTCGCCGACGAGAATCACGTCCGGATCCTGCCGCAACGCACGCTTGATCGCCTCCGCAAAACTTGGCACGTCAGACCCCACTTCACGCTGCGTCACGACACACTTCTTGTGCGGGTGATAATACTCGATCGGGTCCTCGATGGTGATGATATGACCGTCGCGGTTCTCGTTAATATAATTAACCATCGACGCGAGCGTCGTGGACTTGCCGGAACCCGTCGGGCCTGTGACGAGGAAAAGGCCGCGCGGACGGTGCAACAATTCCTTGATCTTGTCCGGCATGCCGATCGTGCGGAGATCGAACAACTGGTTCGGAATTTGGCGGAGCACGAGGCCGTAGTTGCCCTTGGCCTTGAGTACACTCACGCGGAAACGCGCTTTATCGCCGTACGCAAAACCAAAATCGGTGCCGCCATTCAGCTTCACATTTTGAATGTGATTGTCGGGCGTGATCGCGAGCATCAGTTGCTCCGTATCCTCCGGGCGCAACTCGGGGCCATCAATCGGAGTCATGCTGCCGCGCAGGCGAAGGCACGGCGGGACACCTACCTGAAGATGGAGGTCGGAGCTTTTCTGGTCCACGACCAGCTCAAGGAGATCATTCATTTCGTAGCTCATGCGATGGGATGGTTGAAAAGGGTCAAAACTCGTCGCCGACAGTGGCGGCAACAACTTCGGCGATTGTGGTGTGGCCCGCAAGGACTTTACGAATCCCGTCTTCGCGCATGGTGCGCAGACCGTGCTCCCGGGCCCGCTGGCGCAGGCGACTGGCACTGGCCTGAGTGGAGATCATCGAGCGGATTTCATCATTTATGAAAAAGATTTCAAAAATCCCGATCCGCCCGTGATAACCCGTTCCGTGGCACTTTTGACACCCGGCTCCGCTCATGAACGTAGCGTCCACCAGTCGAGTCGCAGGTAATTTCAGCAGCTGAATTTCACTCGCGGACGGCACGTCGGCTCGCCGGCAGTGCGGACAATTCCGCCGCACCAGACGCTGCGCCATCGACGCACGCAATGCCGCCGCGACCAAAAAAGGCTTGGCCCCAATATCGATGAGGCGCGTCACAGCGGACGGGGCGTCGTTCGTGTGCAGGGTACTAAACACGAGATGTCCGGTCAGCGACGCATTGATTGCGATCTCCGCAGTCTCACGATCACGAATTTCGCCGACCATCACAATATTGGGCGCCTGCCGCAGCATCGCTCTCAGGGCCGCCGCGAAGGTCATGCCAATCGCCGCATTCACCGGCACTTGGTTAATGCCGGAGAGTTGATATTCGACCGGTTCTTCCACGGTGATGATCTTGCGCGACGACTGATTGAGCTGATGCAGACACGCGTAAAGCGTCGTCGTCTTGCCCGAGCCGGTCGGGCCGGTAACCAAAACCATCCCATCGGGCGCGGCGATCAGACGCTCAAATTCCGCCTGATCATCCGGCAAAAAACCCAACTCCGGCAAACCGAGTTTCAAGCCCTCCTGATCGAGGACACGCATAACGATGCTTTCGCCATGCGCCGTCGGCAATGACGAGACGCGTAAATCCAAAGTACGCCCCTCGACGAAGATTTGGATTCGACCGTCCTGCGGCACGCGTTTTTCTGCGATGCTGATGTTCGCCATAATTTTCAGTCGCGAAATAATGGCGAGTTGCAGGCGCTTCGGCGGAGGAGCGGCTTCGAGCAGCACGCCATCGATTCGATAGCGCACCCGGAAGCTTCGCTCCAATGGTTCGAGATGGATATCCGAGGCCCGCCGGCGAATCGCTTCGGCGATAATTTCCTGGACGATTTGATTAATCGGCGCGTCGTTTTCGCTGACCTCCGTCTGTTCGCCAATCTGATTCGCGAGCTCAATTTCCGCTGCGAGCGGCAAATCTTTTCCGGAATCCGCCACCTCCTTTTCGTAGCAACGATTGAGCGTGCGAGCAATGTCATCAACGGAAGTGAGCGCACCCACCACCCGGGAGCCGGTCACGTAGGCGAGACTATCGATGACGTCCATCGCGAGAGGATCCGAAACAGCAACGTGCAGCACGCCGTCCGTGTAAGCGAACGGCACGACTGAATGTTCCCGGACAAAGGAACGCGGCACTGTCGCAAGAATGGCCGGTGGAATTGTGAGGCCATCCAAAGTAACGCTGGCGAAGCCGAGATCATCAGCCACCGCTTTGGTCAAAGCGGCTTCGTCCAGCACGCCGGCGCGCACGAGAAAGTCCTTCAAGCCCGGGGCCGATGGATCTTCGATAACCAAGGCCGCCCACTGGAGGCGGCCTTCCTGCAAGCGATCGCTCCGAATCAAGCCGTGATCCAGTGCGAGTTGAATTAAATAATCGTCGGCCGTTTTCAAAGTGCGGGCCGACGCGTGGCCCCGCGTCAGCGGTTAAGACTCATGAGGAATTCTGCGTTGGTCTTGGTTTTCTTGAGGCGCTGAATCAGCATATCCATCGAATCGGCGGCTGGCACACCCTGCATCGCGCGGCGCAGCGAGTAAACGCGGGCCAGCTCCTCCGGGTGATAGATGAGCTCTTCTTTGCGCGTGCCGCTCTTATCAATATTGACGGCAGGAAAAATCCGCTTGTTCACCAAATCGCGATCAAGGTGGAGCTCCATGTTGCCCGTTCCCTTGAATTCCTCGAAGATGATTTCATCCATGCGGCTGCCGGTGTCGACGAGGGCCGTACCGAGAATCGTGAGACTCCCCGCGCCCTCGATGTTGCGGGCCGAACCGAAAAAGCGCTTGGGCTTTTGCAGTGCGTTAGCCTCAAGACCGCCCGACATGATCTTGCCACTATTCGAGGCAAGCGCGTTGTAGGCTCGGGCCAGACGCGTGATCGAATCGAGCAGGATGATGACGTGTTCGCCGAGTTCGACGAGTCGGCGCGCTTTCTCGATGACCATTTCCGCGCAGTGAATATGGCTCTCCGGCATCTCGTCGAAGGTGGAGCTGACGACTTCGCCTTTGCAGTGGCGCTTGAAATCAGTGACTTCCTCCGGACGCTCGTCCACGAGGAGAATGATGAGTTTGGCGTGCGGCGAATTCGCCGCGATCGAGTTCGCCATGTTCTGCATCAAGATTGTTTTGCCCGTGCGCGGCGGAGCTACGATCAAGCCGCGTTGGCCGAAGCCGACGGGAGTGACAATATCCACCATGCGCATCGAGACGTCTTTCGCGCCCTCCTGTTCAAGCATGATCCGTTGCAGCGGATAATACGGCGTCAGTTCCTCGAACGGCTGAACTTTGGCGGCCTCCGAGGGGTCACGCCCCATTACTTTACGGATCGCGACGACGGCAGGACAACGATCATTGCCCAAAGGCGGTTGCACCTGAACTTCCACCTGATGACCGCGCTTCAAACCGAGTTGGCGGACGAAAATATCCGGCAAAAATGCATCTTCCGGATAGAGGCGATAGTTGACGTCCTCATGGACAATGAAGCTCTGGCCGCGATCCGTTTGATCGATATAACCGCGATCATAGATTGGGCGCTTCTGCTCAACGATGGTCGCGAAAATCTGATTGATGAGCTGACGCCGGTTCGGCGCGCCCTCGAATTTAATCTCCATCTTGCGTGCGAGCGCAGTGATGTCGAAAAGGTTCAGGCCATAGAGTTCGTTGAGCCAAATCGGCTCCTGATTTCCGCTGGAAATCTCTTCCGCGAGTTTCGCAATCACTTCCAAATTTTGGAAACGCGCGGGATCTGGCAAGTCGCCGAAATGCACGACTTCCTTCGGTGGAAGCGGCTGTGGCGGGTGCTTGTTGCCTTGAAATTGGGGATTGGGGTTGGCCCATTTACCCCCACCGCCGCCACCATTACCGGGGTGTCCACCGCCACCACCGCCCGGATGACCGCCACCGCCGCCGCCACGAAATTGCTTTCCACCGCGACCACGTCGGCCGAATTTGCCACCGCCACCGCCGGCAAACCCACCGCCACCATGAGGCTGAAAATGACCGCCACCTTGATTAAAACCACCACCGCCGCCGTTTCCGCCGGCCGGAGCATGGGCATTTCCACCAGCGTTAGTTTCATTGGCATTACCTTCGCCGCTGAGAGGCAATTGCTCTTGGCCGCCACCTTGTTCGGATTGGGACGGACCGGAATCGACGCGTGCGGATGACTGACTTTGCGGTGCCTCGTAAGCGGGTTCAGGAGCGCGGACTGGTTCTGGCGTGGGAGCTGGGGCCGGAGGAGCGACGTAAACCGGAGCGGGTGCCGGAGCAGCCATCGGGGCGGCGGCGGGGGCTGATACCGGAGCGGACGCGGGAGGGCGGGTCGAAGCAGACTTTGCCCGTAACCGGGCCGGTGCGGGCGTAGGCGCAGAGTCAACGGCTTCACTCACCTTGCGGGAAGTTTTGACTACGACCGGCTTCTTGCCGCCGCGGACCAAACGCGAGCGCGTGGGACGCTTGGCAGGAGTGGAGTCGTCGCCGGCGGGAGCGGGTTTAGAGTTGTCCGAATCAGATTTTGAGGGGAATTCCATTGAATGCGGCCTGCGGGCCGGGCGGATTTTAGTTCAAGAGGCGGTCAGCTAGCGCATTTACCTGTTCACGCAAAAAGTCGGGGGATCCGTCGTTTAGGAGAACGTGGTCTGCCAGCTCGCATTTTCGGGCCAGTGACAGTTGCTTGGCTAGGCGTTGTTGGGCGAGCTCCGGGGGAATGCCCTTTTGCTCCAACCGCCTCAATTGCAAAGCCGACTCTGTGGTCACGCAGATCGTGAAATCAAACCAATTCTCCAAACCTTTCTCGAAGAGTA
Source organism: Verrucomicrobiota bacterium (assembly GCA_025362555.1). Lineage (GTDB taxonomy): Bacteria > Verrucomicrobiota > Verrucomicrobiia > Opitutales > Opitutaceae > Lacunisphaera. The sequence continues at coordinate 1,886 of JANYFP010000045.1, read as the reverse complement.
GCGGAACCTCGACAATGAAGGCCTGATTGTGCCCGACCGCGAAGCGTTCCCGCCAATACAAATAGAGCCGGGTGTGCAGCAACTCCTCGAGCCAGGCCAAGGCCACCGGATCGCCAAACACCTTCTCCCCGAGGCGGTCACGCCGCACCGTACCATCGTCCGCAAACACATCCGCCCCAAACCGATCACGGATCGCCTGCACGACCTCACGATTGGTCAGGAGCAGATCATGCACGAGTGCATCAGAATCCACCTGGATAAATCCCCGGTCGCCGAAAAATGTGGCGGCAGTTGATTTGCCACACCCCATTCCGCCCGTCAGTCCGACAATCAAATTCGCACGCTTGGCCATTCGTTTAATCAGTGGCAGACAATGGGCTTGCCGGTAAGGGAGCAACCCCTTTCTATAAATGCGAATTGATGGCACCTCCGCACGATATTGACACCAAAAGTCCCGCCGCGGTGGTCGCCGCAGCGAAGAAAGCCTTTGCGTTGATTTCAGCCCAGTCGAGCTCCCCTCTTCTCGACCGGCTTTTTGCGGATGTCACGGACATGTTCAACGGCAAGTACCCCGGGTACCTGTGCATTGACATGCATTATCACGACTACGAACACACACTGCAGGCGACCGTGTGCCTCATTCATCTCTTGGAAGGACGGCAGCGCAGTGGCGATCAACCGGTCCTGACCGCACGCGATTGGGAACTGGCGATCATCGCAGTTTTGCTGCACGACACGGGATACCTCAAACACGCCGACGACCGCGATGGCACCGGCGCAAAGTACACTTTGATTCACGAGAGTCGCAGCTGTGACTTCGCCCGCCAATATCTCCCCGGCCTCGGCGTCAAATCCAGTGAGATTGAGGACGTGTGCGCAGCCATCAGTTGCACCGGGCCCCAAAGCAAAATCAGTCAGACAATCTTTAGCCGTGAGGGCGCGCGGATCATCACTCACATTTTGGTGACCGCTGATTATCTGGGGCAAATGAGCGCGCCGGATTATGTGGAGGAACTGCCGATTCTTTTTGGTGAATTTGAAGAAGCGTTTGATTTCGAACACGTGCCGCAAGTGAAGCGCTCGTACCACGAGATCGGCGAGTTGCTCGAAAAGACGCCGCGCTTCTGGGAAAATTATGTGCGACCCTTGCTCGACATCGAGGCGGGCGGCGTCCATCGCTATTTGACGACAACGGGCCAACCCAATCCTTACTTGCAGGCAGTCGAAGCCAATATTTCAGAAGTGCGGCGACTCTTGCGGGAACGGGCTGGGCAGAAATAACCCCCTCCAGTCCCTTGTTACATGTTAGCCACTGTCTGCTCGGCAGCTTTGCTGGGCATTGATGCCGTGCCCGTCCAGGTTGAGGTCAACACCGGCGAGTCCGGAATCCCCAATCTCATTCTCGTCGGACTCCCAGACGCCGCCGTCAAGGAATCCGAAGATCGCGTATTCTCCGCGCTCAGCAACTCCGGCCTGCGCATGCCTCGCACGCGCACGACCATCAACCTCGCTCCCGGCGATCTGCGCAAAGAAGGCGCTATTTACGACCTGCCCATCGCCGTCGGCATCCTTGTCGCCACCGGCCAACTCGTCTGTGAAACGCTCAACGATTTTCTCATCGCCGGAGAATTGAGCCTCTCGGGTGCGACGCGCCCGATCAAAGGCGGTCTGGCGATGGCCGTCCTCGCCCGTGCTGCGGGCAAGAGCGCCATTCTCCTGCCTCCACTCGCGGCGCAGGAAGCGGTCCTCGTGAAAGGCCTCGCCGTTTACGAGATCACTTCCCTCGAACAGGCGAACCAGTTTCTTGGCGGCTTTATAAAACTCACGCCACTCACCGCGCCAGAACCCGCCGCGCAGGTCTCCACCCACGACGCGCACGAACCGGA
>JANYFP010000021.1 GCA_025362555.1 Verrucomicrobiota bacterium | reverse complement strand
CGCGAGCAAGTGGCTGATGTCGCATTCGCTCGGTAACGCTAGGCTACTATGATCTAAAAATGAAACCCCCGCCACTCAACCGCGCCAGTTTTTCAACTTCGCGGCTTGAATCACGCAGACACAATCCTCGCCGTCGGCGGTGTGCAGCCAGTGCAGATCCAACTCGGGAAATACTTTATCCATCGCAGCGCGCAACCCACCCACTTCCAACACCACAATGCCGTGCGGCTGCAACCGGTCACGCGCCTGTTGCAACAATTTGCTGATGATATCGAGGCCGTCCTTACCGCCATCGAGCGCCATCTTTGGTTCGTTTTTAAATTCTGCGGGCAACCCCCGGAGCTCCTTCGTCGGCACGTACGGGGGATTGCTCAAAATGATATCATACTTCGCACGCGGCACCGCATCGAAGACATCGGAGTGAAATAATTTCACGCGCTTGGTCATGCCGTGCGTTGCCACATTAAACTTCGCCACGGCCAAGGCATCGGGCGAGAGCTCAATCGCGTCCACCTTTGCGTCGGGAAACTGATGTGCGAGCAAGATCGCGAGACACCCGGAGCCCGTGCAGACATCCACCACGCGCTTCACCGGCTTCTTCGCTGGCAACCATTGCGGCAGTTGCTCCGGGATGATTTCCAAAAAATAGGAGCGTGGAATGATGACCCGCTCATCCACATAGAATTGATGTTCACCCAACCACGCTTCGCGCGTGAGATAGGCTGCGGGAACGTGTTCCTCCAAACGGCGCCGAAACACATCCGCCACGAGCACGCTTTGATCCGGCGTCAATTTTCGCCGGAGCACCGACGATTTGCTGTCGAGTGGCAACCCGAGCGTGCGCAGGAGCAAATACAGCGCCTCATCATGCGCGCTGGTCGCCACCTGGCCAAGCGCAACCGTGTGCTTGGCGTAAAGATCTTCGGCGTGATGCAGCCATTCTCCGAGCGTAGTCGGGTTGGTTGCAACGGAAGCGCGGCGTTTCGCACTCATCGGCCAATGACGTTAAGCAAAAACGCAAACGGCCAGACCGTGATGCCCATGGCCATCGCCAACAAGGCGCGAACCGGTTGGAGATACATCAGTCCAAGAAAAATAAAAAAACTCCACTGCGCCAACCGCAGATAAGTTTCCTCTTTCATGCCCACGAGATGCCGCATGATGTTGCCACCGTCGAGCGGTGGCAGCGGGATCAAATTAAAAATCGCCAGGAAAACGTTAATTTGGATCACGAGCATCGCGAGCTCGACGACGCGGCCATCAAACCGACTCAGAAATCCTCCGACAATCGCAGCCAACAGCGCCAAACCGAGATTCGCACCAGGCCCGGCGGCCGTAACAAATACATCATCAAGGCGTGGGTTTTTATAATACGAGGGATTCGTCATCACGGGCCGGCCCCACGCGAGAAAAAATCCCCCGGGGATCACGAAAATGCACAGCAACGGCAAAATAATCGTACCGAAAAGATCAATATGAGCGGCGGGATTGAGCGTCACGCGTCCATCGCGTCGAGGCGTACCGTCGCCCAATTTATCCGCGGTGAACGCATGCGCCCATTCGTGAATACAAAGGCTGGCCAGTAGGACGAGGAAGAGGATGGCGCCATTGCGCAGGAAGACCGGATCAAAGCTCATGACCGGTCATTTCTCTCCCGCTTTGGCCAGTTCGTCCAGCAAAGTCTGCTTCTCTGGCGCGAGATCGATGGCGGTCACCGTGTCGAGCAACGGCCTTGCCTCTGCGGGTCGACCCAATTTGATCAGCATGTTCGCCCGCTGCATCCGCACCAGTTGGCGTTGAGCATCGTTGATCTTCATCTGCTCCAGTTTTTCCCAGACCGTGAGGCCCTCCGCCCAACGCGGCGTGGTCAATTCATAATAGGCCTTCGCGTGCCGGTAGGCGATCGGGAAGTCTCCCTCCGCCAACTCGGACGCACGCTTGAACGCATCGAGCATGCTTTGATCGAGCTTGGCGTCGTCAAATTGACCGGTGCGAATAAAATCGCTGCGCCCCGCCGCCAACAATTCGCCGAGATGAAAATGATAGAGCGCTTTGGTGGGATCCAAATCAATCGCAGAGGTAATCCAAGGCAGCGCGTCAACCGGTTTGCCGTCCTCAGCCAGGAAAACCGCGACCTGATTTTTCACTTCCGGCATGGTGGCGTCGAGTTTGTTAGCCTTGAGCAACATGATAACCGCCTCCTTCTTCATCCCGACTTTGCCCAACAACATCCCGTATCCGCCGTAAGCCAACGCGTAATCCGGATTTTTTTGAATCAGGATATCGTAACTCTTGATCACACCCTGGAGCTCTCCGCGCAACCGCGCTTCGTCGAGTTGCTCGCCCTCTTTCTCCGCGCGCGCAAAAATATCGTGTTGCCGCTGGACAATTTCGACGAGCGACTTCTCCGCCATCGTCTCAGCCTTCACCACCGGTAAAAACAAGCCCAAGCCCACCACCAAAAACGATACCCGACGAATGATTACTTCCAAATTGGTCATCCCGCTACGACACGCGGTCCGATCAATCGTTCAAGGCATTACGGCAAAACTTATGACCCGGACGCGGAGCAGTAACGATTTAATTAAACCGTGGGAGCGAGCTTGTCCGCGACCCCGCACGCACTGAGT
>JANYFP010000010.1 GCA_025362555.1 Verrucomicrobiota bacterium | reverse complement strand
ACGGCGGCCGACCTCCTCGCCCCGCTCCCCGGCCCGATTACCGAGGCGGGGGTTCGTTGGAATTTGCACGTCGGTGTCCGATACCTTGAGGCCTGGCTGGGTGGCTCCGGGGCCGAGCCGATCCATCATTTGATGGAGGATCTCGCCACGTCGGAAATCTCCCGTTCGCAGCTCTGGCAGTGGCTGAAGTTTGGCGCGAAACTCACCGATGGCCGTCCGATCACCGCTGCACTGTACGATCAATTTCTCCCGGATGAACTGGCGGCGATCCGCGCAGAATACGGCGAAGAACGCTATAATTCCGGCCACTTCCCCGCCGCCATCGAACTCTTCATGCGCATGTCGAAGAGCGTGGAGTTCGACGAATTCTTGTCGCTCCCGGCGTATGAATTACTCCCGTGAACGAATGACGAATGACGAATGACGAATGACGAATGCGGTGCGTGTTATCACGTTTGCGCAGTTTCGTCATTCGATATTCGGCATTGGTCTTTGATTACAATGCCACTCACCCTTCACGCCCTTAACTCCAGCGAACGCGCCGCCTTTACCACTTCGCTCCGGCATATTTTCGAGCACTCCCCTTGGGTGGCGGACGAGACCTGGGTGCGGCGACCGTTTCGTGATGTGGCTCATCTTCACGCGGAACTTTGCCGTACGATGCAGTCCGCATCGCCAGAAAAGCAGCTCGCGCTGATCTGCGCCCACCCGGATCTGGCCGGTCGCCTCGCCCGTCAGAAACAACTCACCCGGGAATCCACGCACGAGCAGGCCAGTGCCGGGCTCAATCAGCTCAGCGACGCCGAGCTGGCCGCTTTCCAAAAACTTAACGAGGCCTACCAGGCCAAATTTGGTCACCCCTTTATCATCTGCGCGCGCCTCAACGCGAAAGAGGCCATTCTCGCGGCGATGAATTCACGCTTGCAGCATTCACCGGACGCCGAACACGCTGCCGCGCTCGGTGAAATTGAAAAAATCGCCAGGCTCCGACTCAATGACTCTCTTGCCAAACAGTAACCACCGCGCTCGCGAAGAATTCCATTGGAATGGTTGTTCGTACGTTGTGTCGTCGATCTATTCCGAGGTTAAAATTTATTCCCATGCCCGGTAAACTCAGCACCCACGTCCTCGATCTTACCACCGGAAAACCCGCTGGCGGGATGACCATCGAACTTTGGCAGCACGGCGCGAAGCCGAAGCGAATAAAGATTGTGACGACCAACGCCGATGGTCGCACGGACGCTCCTCTCCTCGTCGGAGCCGCGCTGGCCGTCGGGACCTATGAACTCACTTTTTGGGTGGCGGATTATTTCACGGCTCACGGTGTCGCCTGTACTTTTCTTGATCGGGTGCCGATTCGTTTTGCGATCACCGATGTCACCGTCGGCTACCACGTTCCTCTGCTCGTCACGCCCTGGGCGTATAACACTTACCGCGGCAGCTGATCATTTCCCATGGGAGAACACTCACATCAACTCGTTCGTTTGCTCGACGAACTCGGCCGCATCACCGATGAGCCGGGGCGCCTGACGCGGACGTTTCTTTCGCCCGCGATGGAGCGCGCCAATCACCTCGTCGGCGGTTGGATGCGTGAAGCGGGCTTGACGGTCCGCGAGGATGAAACGGGTAATCTTATCGGGCGGTTGGAATCGCCGCAGGCCGGGGCGAAGACGTTGCTGCTCGGCTCCCATTTGGACACGGTGCGCAACGCCGGTCGCTTCGACGGCGCGCTCGGGGTTGTATTGCCGATTGTCGCGCTCGCGGAATTGAAAAGTCGTGGCGTGACCCTTCCGTTCCACGTTGAAGTGTTGGGTTTTTCAGAGGAGGAAGCCGTGCGTTTCTCCGGCGCCTACATTGGCAGCAAAGCGTTCACCGGTCGTTTGCGCGTCGCAGATTTGCGCCTGCGCGATGCCCGCAATCATACGTTGCTGGAAGTAATCGAGGCCCACGCAGAAAAACGCTACACTCCTCCCAAGGCGGCCCATCACAAGAGTAACCTATTAGGTTACTTTGAGGTTCATATCGAACAGGGTCCAGTGCTGGAGGCGAAGAAACTCGCGGTCGGGGTCGTTTCGACCATTGCCAGCCAGGCGCGCGGACGGCTGACCTTCCGCGGCAAGGCCGGTCACGCGGGCACGACGCCGATGAATCTGCGCCGCGATGCTCTCGCGGGCGCGGCGGAATTTGTGATTTTCGCGGAAGCGTTTGCCGGGGCACGTCCGCCACTCGTGGCCACGGTGGGCACGATTAACGTCCCGGGTGGAGCCGCCAATGTGATTCCGGGTGAAACGGTGCTGTCGATCGATGTGCGACATCCCGACGATGCGATCTGTGATGCCGCCCTGGCGGAATTGGTGCGCCAAGCCCAGCGCACGGCGCGGCAACGGCAGCTCGTTTGCGAGTGGGAACCGACAATGCGGCATTCCGCGACGCCTTGTTCGCCGGAACTGACCAAGCAACTCGCGCGCAGCGTTCGCGCGGTTCAAGGCAAGAGTCTCACGTTGATGAGCGGGGCCGGGCATGATGGCGTCGTGCTGGCGGCGCTAACGCCGATCGCGATGTTGTTTGTGCGCTGCCGCGACGGTCTCAGTCATCATCCCGATGAATACGCTTCACCAAAAGACCTCGATGTCGCGTTGCGCGTCGTCGTGGATTTCCTGGAACGATTGGGCGCTGAAAAATGATGACGGTCTCAAATGATTTTTTAAGAGCGTACCTCTGAGCATTTGCTAAAACTAAAATCAACTCCTCATGCCCAAGAAGATTCCTCTCCGTTGTAGGAGCTTGCTTGCAAGCGATTCGGTGGGCGGCGGGCTGGAATTGCGGGCGGCGCGGATCGCTTGCAAGCAAGTTCCTGCTGTCGGACCGAGCCGGAGAGAATTTCGGAATATACCGAGCATCGCGAATGAGTGACCGACTTGATTTAATTATTCGCCACGGCTCGGTGGTCACGCCCGAGGGTGTGAGCCGCGCTGATCTCGCCGTCGCCGGTGGGCGAATTGTGCAGGTGGCTGCGTCGATCACCGATTCGGCGGCGCAAGAAATTGACGCGACCGGACTGCATGTTTTCCCCGGCATCCTCGACGCTCATGTTCATTTCAATGAACCCGGGCGCGCAGAGTGGGAGGGGCTTTCGACGGGATCATCGTCGCTCGCAGCCGGCGGCGGAACCTGGTTCTGTGACATGCCGCTCAATTCGACTCCGCCCGTGATCGATGCGGCTCGCGTCGCGGAGAAACGGAAAATTGCGGAGCAGAAATCGCTGGTCGATTTTTCGATCTGGGGCGGATTGGTGCCGGGTAATCTCGATCAACTTGCGGGCATGCGTGATGCTGGCGTGATCGGGCTCAAAGCTTTTATGTGCGGCAGCGGCATCGACGAATTTCCTGGCGTGACCGATGCCGCCACGCTGCGCGAAGGGATGAAGTGTGCGGCTGCGTTGGGTTTGCTCGTCGCGGTTCACGCCGAGGACGAAGCCATGGCGCAAGCTCTCACGGTCGCCGCTCGAGGCCGCGGGGAAACAGATCCGCGTTCGTGGTTGGCGACGCGGCCGGTGGCAGTGGAACTCGCGGCGATCCGCACTGCGACTGAACTCGCCGGGGAAACCGGTTGCGCATTGCACATCGTGCACGTGAGCAGTCCGGACGGCATCGCCCTGATTTCAGAGGCGAAGCGACGCGGCGTGAATGTGACGGCGGAGACGTGCCCCCATTATCTTTTGCTTAACGAGGACGATGTCATTCGTCAGGGGGCCGTGGCAAAATGCACGCCGCCGTTGCGACCGGAGCTGATGCGTCAGGGATTGTGGCGCGCGCTGGCGACGGGCGCGATTGATACGATCGGCTCGGATCATTCGCCGGCGCCACCGGCGATGAAAACCTCAGCGGATTTCTTTTCGATCTGGGGAGGAATATCAGGAGCGCAGCATGGATTTCAGCTGCTGATTTCGGAAGCATGGAACGGTGGCCTGCCACGCGATCGCTCTCTGCCTTTACTGGCGGCGTTACTCGCGGACAATGTCGCGAAGCGGTTTCGCCTCGCGCGCAAAGGTCGACTCGCCGCCGGCTATGACGCGGATTTTTCTCTGCTCGATTTGAATGCGCCGCACGTCTTAAAAAAAGCCGATCTCCTCTATCGTCACGTGCAGGGACCGTATTCAGGTCGTGAATGCCGGGTACGGGTAAAACGCACAGTCGTGCGCGGCCGCACCGTGTACAGTGAAGGACTGATTGCATCCGGCATTCCGGCGGGTAGCTTCGTCCCGCCCACCACTTTAATCCCATGACTGAACTTTTTGGATCCACCCGCGCCCACATCAGCTCACGCCACGCGTTGATTACGCCGAGCAATCACGTTAATAGTTCCATTCCCGGTATCACGGGGGCGAAAGCGGTGGTCTTAATCAATGGCGCGATGGGCGCGAATTTTGCCCAGACCCTCGTGACTTTTGCGTCTGGCGGCCGGGCCGCACTCGACGCCAGCGAAGTGCAGACCGTCGGCTATGTCGTGAGCGGTGGCGGCACGATCACGATTGGGCGCGACAAACAAAAAAGTTCAGCCGGATATTATTTCTATGCTCCTGCGGGACAGGCTTGGTCGTTCACCGCGCCGAAGGTTGGAACGCAATTGATGTTGTTTCAGAAAAAATATGTCGCACTCGATGGCGTTGGTGTGCCCAAGGCGATCATCGCTGACTCGGCGACGGTTAAGGGCGTGCCATTTCTTGGCGATCCGGCGGCCAACTTGCAGGTGCTTCTGCCGGACGAGCCGGCTTTCGATCTGGCGGTGAATGTTTTTGCCTATCAGCCCGGCGGGCATTTGCCGTTTGTCGAAGTTCATGTGATGGAGCACGGGCTCGTGATGCTTGATGGCGCGGGCGTTTACCGGCTGGAAGACTCCTGGTATCCGGTGCAAACCGGCGATGTGATTTGGATGGCGCCGTACTGTGCGCAGTGGTTTGTCGCGATGGGCCAGAAGCCCGCGAGCTATCTTTATTACAAGGATGTCAACCGCGCCGCGCTCTGAGACCGGAGGCTGGTGGGTGCGGCTCGCTCGCACTGCGCTTGGACTGCTGATTATCACGGCGTGTTTTCTCGTCGGCGATTTTGCCAAGCGGCGTCTCGGCTTGATTCTTCCGGGCAGCGTGCTCGGGCTATTTTTACTGCTGGCGTTGCTCGGTGCGCGGTTGATTCGCTTCGAGTGGGTTGATCAGGCAAGCCGGTTGCTGATCTTTATTTTGCCGACCTGTTTTGTGACGCTTTATGTGATGGCGGGCGAAAATCGCGCGCTGTGGCGCGAGTGGGGCCTGGTCATAGCCAGTACGCTGATTTCCACTGTGATTTTGCTCTGGATTTTCACCGGTTGGCTGGCGCAACGCCTGCTTCGGAGCAGCGTGACTGACTCTCGCAAAATATCATGAAAGTGACCGCTTCTATTGTAGGTCGGGCTTTCGTGTCCGCCATAGCCTTGGCGACGGCGGAATGCCCGAAATGCTCCGGAAAGATGTCGGGGGTAAACCCCGACCTACAGCTGAATTTAGCCACACAAATGAGTGAGGTCTTCTAGTTGTCGTCCTCATGAATATAATAATCTGGAGTTCCGTCACCATCGCGGTGTTCATCGCCGCGCGCTGGTTGTTTTTGCGGACAAAATTTCCGCTGCTACATCCTGTGCTGGTCTCGACCCTGACGCTTGTGGCGTTGGTGGAAATCTGCGGACGGCACTACGCGGATTACGCGCAGTGTACCCATTGGCTCGGTTGGATTTTAGGCCCCGGTGTAGTGGCGATGGCCGTGCCGGTTTATCATTCACGGGGCCTGATTCTGGAACGGGTGGGGTTGCTGCTGACAGTGGTGTTATCAGCGTTGGTATTTAGTCTGGTGACGACGGCGGGCTTGTTGGCTTTATTCGGGGCGGACCGCCTGATCATTCAATCGTTGAGTCTCAAAGCGGTGACAAGTGCCGTGGCGATGGCGATTGCCCGTGAGGCGCATGCGTTGCCCGTCGTGGCTGGTGTGGGCGCAATGTTTGCTGCGGTCCTCGGAGCGGCGATTGGGCCGTGGGTTTTGCACCGCGCGGGCATTCGTGATCCGCAGGCGGTGGGCCTGGCGCTGGGGTGCGGATCGCACGCCGTCGGCACGGCGCGCGCGTTCGAGTTGGGTGAAGAACAGGGGACTTTTGCCTCGGTCGGTCTTTCCCTGACGACGCTCGCCGCGGCTTTGATTTGCCCCGTGCTATTCATGTGGTTTGATTAAACCAAGATGAGTTCACCCACGGCCAACGTGACTGCGACGCGGACAGACTTTGACATCGTGATCAACGGTCAGCGGTTGCGTGTGATGAACGTATCGCCCACGACGACACTGCTCGACTGGCTGCGTACGAGCGGGCGCACCGGCAGCAAGCAGGGTTGCGCAGAAGGCGATTGTGGGGCGTGTACGGTGGCGCTGGTGGACCGCGCGGCCGATGGGAAGACGACTTATCGCGCGATCAACAGTTGCATCGCGTTTCTGCCGATGTTCGCGGGGAGAGAAATTGTGACAGTCGAAGGGCTCGCACAGCGTGAGGCGGGCACGGGTTCGACCTGCTCGAGCGTGGGTGGACAGCATCAGGAAGCCGCGAGCCTGCATCCCGTGCAGGCGGCGATGGTCGAGCATTACGGCTCGCAATGCGGTTACTGCACGCCCGGATTTGTGGTGTCTTTATTTGAGGCGTATTATCGGGAGGGCTGCCGTGAGCCGTGGCAAATCAGCGACCAGCTCTGCGGAAATTTATGTCGCTGCACTGGCTATCGTCCGATTCGCGACGCGGCGGCCGCAGTCCTTGGCGCTCGAGGAAAATGCCAGTCTGCTTTGGGGGAATCTGTTTCCGGTGTAGGGCCGGTGCTTGCGCCGGCCTCGGGCCAGGCGGCCGCAAGCAGCCGCCCTACAGTTGAGAACCCCGATCCATTTGCGGCGCGGCTTCAGCTGCCGCTCGCCCCGGCAGAGGCGCTCGCGTACGCGGCAGGCAATGATCGCTTTTTCCGCCCCACCTCATTGGCGGATCTCTTCGGGTTAAAACAAGCTCATCCCTCTGCGCGATTCGTGGCCGGGGCGACGGAGATCGGCGTCGAAGTGAATAAAAAATTCAAGGCGTTTCCGATGCTCATTTCGGTTGAGGCAGTGCCGGAACTCACGCGCATTTCCTCGACCGCCGAACTGTGGCGGATCGGTGCGGCGGCGACGTTGACCTGTGTGGAGGAAGCGTTGGCGGGGGAATATCCTTCGCTGGCGAAAATGCTGCGCGTCTTTGCGTCGCGTCAAATTCGTAACCGAGCGACACTCGGGGGAAATCTGGTGACGGCTTCGCCGATTGGCGACAGCGCCCCAGTTTTGCTGACCTTGGATGTGAGCGTGGTTTTGGTTTCAGCGTCGAGCGAGCGCACGGTGGCGCTGGCGGATTTCTTCACGGGTTATCGGCAGACCGTGTTGCGAGCGGATGAAATTGTTCGCGAGATTCTATTGCCGCGGTTCGCAAAAAACTCGGTCGGGCTTACCCGTCAGGTGGATTTTTTGAAAGTTTCCAAGCGACGGGAATTGGACATCAGCATTGTGGCGGCTGCGTTCTGTTTAGAAATCGACGGCGATGGTGTCGTGCGAAAAGCCCGTTTGGCCTATGGCGGGGTGGCGGCGATGTCGGGTCGAGCCGTGAAAGCCGAGGCGGCGCTGATTGGGGAAAAATTGCCGGACGCTGCTGCGAGTGTGGCGGC
>JANYFP010000586.1 GCA_025362555.1 Verrucomicrobiota bacterium | reverse complement strand
AGATTTGGCTAAACAGGCTGGCACATCTTGGCTGATGGCCTGCCGCACTGGCGGGGACGGAGGTTTCGTTTTTCATCACCCGCAATCATCGTCCTTCTCCAGTGCGGCACCATTTTTTTAAACCTGTTTTGGACAGTAGTGGCTCTCGGTTTACATCCCGCTGCTTTTTCCAGTGCCGATCCGCGCGACCGCCACCGGCTTTTGTTTCAATCTCGGCCGGTATTTCACGGCGGCGGCGGTGTATTTCGTCGGTGCGCTGGTCCCGATTTTGGGAGGCTATGCCAATTCCCTCCTGACCTTCTCACTGGTTTTTCTCATCGGCTTCGCCTTTCTCACGTTCGCCAAACGCTCAACCATCGACTAATGGCCCACATTGCCGTCCCCGCCGGCGTGCCCGGCATCCGCAGCCTGGCTCTGTTTCGCCCTGAAACCGCCAAGCCCCTGTACGAACTCGCGCAGGTCCTGTTGCGCGAGCCCTCATCGCTTTCCCCGGCGGAGCGGGAGCTGATCGCGGTCCATGTTTCCACCCGCAACGGCTGCGTGTTCTGCGCGAGCAGCCACGCGGCGGCGGCACGCGAGTTGTTCGGCGAAGTGCGAGCGGTCGTCGATGAGGTGATTGCCGGAGGCGCTCCCGCCGAGTTGTCGCCAAAAATGAAAGCCCTGCTGGTGATCGCCGGTCAGGTGCAACAAAGCGGCCGGGCTGTCACGCCCGAGGCGGTGGCGGCCGCGCGCGCGGAAGGTGCCGATGACCGCGAGATCCACGACACGGTGCTGATCGCGGCCACGTTCTGCATGTTCAACCGGTACGTCGACGGACTGGATACGCTCACGCCCACCGATCCACAGACTTATGCGGAGATGGGCCGACGCCTGAGTACCGTCGGCTACGCACCGCCGAAATCCGCGTGATGCGCGGGCCATTTCAAATCTCAAATCTCAGCTCTTAGCCCCATGGCCCACATCACCCTTCCCGAAAATCTCCCTGGCATCCGTGGTCCAATGGCGTTTCGCCCGGAGACCGCCGCGCCACTCAACCAGCTCGCCGAGATCCTGCTGCGCGGCGAAAGCACACTCACTCGCGGTGAGCGCGAGCTGATCGGCACCTACGTCTCGTCGCTCAACGATTGTTTTTTCTGCCAGAATGCGCACGGCTGTCTGGCGCAACACTACCTGCAATGTGACATGGCGTTCATCGATCAGGTCAAACGCGACTACACGGTGACGCCGCTCTCCGACAAGTTGAAGGCGCTGCTCGCGATCGCCGCCAGCGTCCAGCGAGGCGGGAAATTCGTCACGGCCGCGTAGGTCGACGAGGCGCGGCGGTGCGAGGCGACGGACCGCGAGATTCACGACACCGTGCTGATTGCGGCCGCGTTCTGCATGTTCAACCGCTACGTCGACGGCCTGGGCACCTGGGCGCCGCAGGATCGCCAGTTCTACGTTGACCGAGCAGCGCGGCGGGCCGAGGAAGGTTACGCCAATTACGATCCGCACAAGTGACAGAGCCAATTTCGGCATTACTCTTCCATGAAAAAATTATTTTATTTTGGTCTGCTCGGACTCGCGGCTTTCGAGATCGCAAAGGTCTATTTCATTATGCCGATGCCGGGCAGTCAGCGCATGGACAGCTTGCAGCTGGCGTATTTTTTCCACACGTGGCGTTGGGCGTTTCGCGCCGTCTTCGGCTTGATGATCGTCGCCGGTGCGGCGGAGGCGTTTCGTGTTCCGCGCACCAGCCTGCTCGCTCGGCCGGTGGGGGCGATGCTGGTGGTCGGCGCGATCGCGTGGCTCTTCAATTTCAAGATGACGGCCGATCACATGTTTCGGGAGCCGGCCAACCCGGTATATCGGGGACGCGAGCAAAACACGGTCGACGCGGAGGCCATGGTGATCGGCGTGGAGTCCAATGGCGAGGCCCGCGCTTATCCGGTGCGCTTCATCTTGTATCACCACCAGGTGCGTGACACGGTGGGCGGACAGCCCGTGATGGTGACCTATTGCAACGTGTGCCGCACCGGGCGCGTGTACGACCCGGTGGTCAACGGCCAGCCCGAGCACTTTCGCCTCGTCGGGATGGATCACTTCAACGCCATGTTCGAGGATGTCACGACTGGGACTTGGTGGCGTCAGGTCAGCGGTGAAGCGGTGGCCGGCAAGCTTAAGGGTACGCAGCTCGCGGTGCTGCCGTTCACGCAACTGACGCTCAAGCGGTGGTTCGCACTGCATCCCGCTGGCCAGGTTTTGCAGGCCGACGGGACCGACCCGGAGCACTTCGAGGGCACGAGCGGTTTTGAGCGCGGCGACGGCAAGAGCGAGCTCACCCGCACCAATCCGAAATCATGGGAAGAAAAGTCGTGGGTTCTCGGCGTGGAAGTGGGCGCAACGAGCAAGGCCTATGATTGGAACCGCCTCAAAAAGGAACGCTTCATCAATGACGAAGTTGGAGGGATGCCCCTCGTGTTGGCGTTGGCGGGCGACGACCGCACCTTCGTGGCTTTCGAGCGCCCGGATGCCGGCCGGTTTACTCTGGAGGGTGACACGCTCGTCTCCGCTGGCCTGCGCTATGATTTCTCCGGGAGGAAGGTGGTTGCGGCGTCTGGAGATTCCCGTTTGCGAACCGTGCGCGCGTCCCAGGAATTCTGGCACTCCTGGCTCACGTTCCATCCGGCCACGCTACGCGGTGAGTAGGAGGGCAATAGTTTAATGGCCCAGTTGTCGTATCATAGATCACTATTCCCGCCGCACCCAATGGCCAGGGGCGCAGCCTCGATCTTAAAAAGAGAACGGCAAACCTGTCAGATTATCCTGAATTCCGCAGTCAGTTAACCGCTAATTTCCGCTAATCGGCGCTAATGCAGGCCATACTTGGCTTTCGTTCAGGGAGTTTTGTTCACCGATCAGATGAACCATTTTTTGCCCCAGTTCTTTTTGAATTTCTTGATGAGTGTCAATGAGCGTGGATTAGAGGTTTCTCATCGAAGTTTTCCAGGATTATTGACTCTAGAGTTCAAATGGGGTCAGGCCACTAGATGTCCGATGGGAGTGGGCGGAGAGTGTCCTGATTGGTCATCGCCGGCAGGAGCGTGAGCACGACTTTAAATTATTCGGGGAGATCAGGGCTCTGATTTTTGCAGGCCGAGTTTTGCCATCAGTTCGTAAAGGGTGGGGCGGCTGATGCCGAGTTCGAGGGCGGCCGAGGAAATTTTGCCCGAGTGTTTGCGCAAGGCTTGCTGCAACATTTCGCGCTCCAACGATTCCTTGGCTTCCTTGAGGGTGGTGTTCTGCGGCGAGGCAGGCCCGGAAGTTAATTCGAGATCTTGGGCGGTCAGACGTTTTTCGCTGCTCATGATTACCGCGCGTCGCACGCGGTTTTGAAGTTCACGCACGTTGCCTGGCCACGGGTGACGCACCAAGGCACGGGTTGCATCGGGCGCGAAGACCAAGCCGCTTTTTTCGTTTTGAGTGGAGAACTGATGAAGGAAAGAGTTCGCCAGAAGTAGAATGTCGCCCTCTCGGTCTCGAAGGGGTGGAAGCAGCAATTGGACGACCGCGAGGCGATAAAAGAGATCTTCGCGGAACGTGCCGTCGAGCATGCCCTTTTTGAGGTCCGCGTTGGTGGCTGCGACGACCCGGGTATCAACTTGGATTTCCTGGCGGCCGCCCACCCGTTCGATGCATTGCTCTTGGAGGAAGCGGAGCAGTTTCACTTGGATCGGCAGTGGGACTTCACCGATCTCATCGAGAAAAAGCGTGCCGCCGGTCGAACTTTCAATCCGGCCCTTTCGCTGCATGTGGGCGCCCGTGAAAGCGCCCTTTTCGTGGCCAAATAGTTCGCTCTCGATCAGGGATTCCGGAATGGCACTGCAATTGATGGCGACAAACGGTCCGTCTTTGCGGGCGCTGCGCTGGTGAATGGCGCGCGCGGCCATTTCCTTGCCTGTGCCGCTTTCACCCAAGATCAGCACCGGGGCTTCGGTCGTAGCCACCTTGCGGATGGCATCAAACACGGACTGCATCCGCGTGTTGGTCCCGAGCATGCCATCAAAGGCGTCGCCTTTTGGTTGCTGCTGCATCTCCCGGTATTGTTTTTCCAACTGGGCGACGTGGAAGCAGCGTTTCAGGATTAGCTTCAGTTCGTCCGTATCGACTGGTTTGCAGAGAAAATCGTAGGCGCCGGTTCCGATCGCTCGCAGGGCGTTGTTTCTTTCACCCTGCCCGCTGACGATCACAATTTTTGCCAGGCTCTCCACTTCGAGCAATTCGGTAAGGGTGGCCAGGCCTTCTTCCGGTGTTCCGGGGTGAGGCGGTAGACCAAGGTCGAGTAATACGACCAGCGGGCGGGCTGAGCGGAACGCCTCCAGGGCCGTAACCCGATCGGAGGCCAAAATGATTTCATAGTCCTGGGCCAACGCCCATTTCATTTGAGTCCGGATTTCATCATCGTCTTCGACGATGAGTAATTTGGGTTTGGAGTTTGAGGCGGTCATGGTTTGCGCAACTTCACTAAAAATAATGCGAGTGGGTTCACTCACTGGGCGGCGGTCGGAAGAAAGACTTGGAAGCTTGTTCCTTTGCCGGGTTCGCTGGCAACCGTGATCCGGCCTCGGTGGGCTTCCACGATCATTTTACTTTGGAACATTCCGATGCCGAGACCGCTTTTCTTGGTGGTTTGAAAAGGCCGGAAGAGCGAACGCTGGAGAAATTCCGGACTCATCCCGCAGCCCTGATCGGTCACCGTGAGGATGGCCCAATTTTTGTCGTGAGTGGTGGTCACTCGCACCTGGCCGTCGCGGGGGGAGGCCTCCTTGGCATTGAGCACCAGATTAGTCACCACTTTGAGGATCTGTTCATGGTCGAGAGGAATTTTTGGCAGGGGATGAAGTTCCTTCAGCAAACTACCCTCGGTTTTGTTTTCAAATACCGCGAGGGCGTGCGTGACGACGTCATTGAGGTCAATGAGCGTCGGCTGGATTTTCAGTTCGTGGCGGAGGTGGCCCAAGCGCCCGACGAGATGGTTGATGTGAGTGACGGTTTTCGAAATACCCCGCAGGGTGTCTTCCCGAAAGGCCGGGTCGTTGAAATGGACGGGCAGGTTTTGCAGCATCAAATTGAGGGTGGACGCTGCATTCTTCAAATCATGGACGAAAAATGCCGCCATGGTTTGGAAGGCTTCCAGTTCCTTGGCTTGTAAGAGTTTTTGCGAGAGCTGCGCGTTCAACAAACTGGCCGCGACATGATCGCCGACGCATTTGAGCATGTCGAAATCCTGCAATGAATAGGGCGCGCCGCCGACGCGGTCCCCCAGCGTAATAATTCCGAGCATTTCCCCGCGAGCGATCAATGGAATGCAGAGCCGGTGGCCGCCGTTGGGAAATTCGCCCGGATGCCATTGGCGTAGTGCACTCGCCCAAGGACTCCGGGATCCCTCGATGTCGGCCGGTTCCGGGTGCATCTGGAAATGACGAATAACTTCATCGGAATCTTTCGGATTCGGGCCGATGTTCCTGCTGTGGGCTTCCGAAAGGGACGTGGAAGCGGCGAGCGTCAAAGATTCCCTTTTGTCATCCATCAACCAGATGCTGACGGAAAGCGCTTCAAACAAGTCCGCGACCAATCGGACCAGCGTGCGACAGAGATCTGCCTGTTCCACGCGCGAGGCCGTGCCTTCGTTGAAGCGCTGCCACAGGGTTCGGTAATCGTAGAGTGGCCGTTGAAAATTCCGGCTGACAAAGCGACGAAGATAAAGGCGGACCCGATCCGATTGCAGTAAAATGGCGAGCACCACGAGGGCGACCAAGCCGACGAATGATTTTAGCGCAAACGTGGTGTCTCCCCCAAAATAGCTCACGATTTTTGAGAAAATACCGACGAACATCAGATAGATTCCTGCGAGCAGAATCGTGAGAGACCCCTGCAGCACGAATTGAGAGGGATAGACATCCAGCGTCAAACGCCCGCTCCGAAACAGTGAGCGCACCATGAGGAGGGCCGCGACGAGGGACGAGACGGCGTTCATCATTTGAAACGACGGATCGATGCCCCTAAAGAGCAGGGCTTGACTGCTGGTGTAGAGGCGGACGGTAAACAATAGGCCCACACCCATGAGCATGAACTTGATTCGCCAGCGCATGGTGCCGACCGACGCGCGGAACGTGCGCTCCAAGTTCATCAGGATAAAAATGGAGGCGACCAGAACAAATAAATTCAACGCGAGTCCGGCTCCGTCCAGTCGAATTGTCCAGTGATCGGCCGTAGCGTTATCAGCTATCGCGATCAGCAGATTGTTACGAAAGAGCAGTGCAATGAGCAGCGGCAAAAGGAACGCTCCGATGAGTGGGATTCGCCATTTTCCGAGAAAGTCCACGGCGTTGCCCCGCGCATAACTCAAGCTGAAGAGCAGCCAGAAACCCGGGAGCAGAGAAAGCGTGATGGTTCTCCACTGCTGCCAAAAAATTACGCGTTCGGGTAGCTGCGCACTGGCGGTCAGACCAATGAATATATTCTCTGCGGTAAGCACCGCCATACCGGCAGCAAATGTCCAGTCAGCGATGGTGCGATGGGAGCGCAGGAGAGCAACAAGGGCCAGTAGCGCGACGCAGGCGGCACTGACATAGGGCAAGAACAGCGAAAGAATCATGGCTTCAGTACAGCGAAAGTGGCTGAAGCAGAAAGGAATCGTTCCATGGTGTCGATGACTGAGCGAGGGGCGGATCGAGGGGGAGTTTGGTCGCTTGGCTACCGCGTTACTTTCTTTTCATTTTGCGCAAAAAAAACGGCCCAAGCATTTTGCTTGGGCCGTTTTGAAGAGCTAAGAACTACAGAGGGACTGACTCAGACTGCCTTGCGGCGGCGAGCGATCACACTCATTCCAACGAGAGCCGTTCCGAGGAGGAGGGCGGTTGTACCGCTGTCGGGAACAGATGAACTGCCGGAGAACGAGAAAATACCACCAGAGGAACGATCCTGAGTGGTGAAGCTCCACGTACCAACATAGGAATCGAAATCATGACCTGAGACCGTGCCTGATCCGTCCACGAAGATGAACCCGTGATTTTGATAGACGACCGAGGAGGAAATAAGGTCGAACGTGAAGCCATCGACTGACCAAAAATTGCTCAATGCCCCGGAATTAAAGGACCATGGCGCATTGAATGCGACGGAGCGGCCACTCGAGGTAAAGGTCGCAAAATCACCGTCAGCATTCTGGACTTGGGCATCGTTCCAGGACAAGACTGTGGTCGCGGTAGTGACCGTGGTCGAATCAAGTGTAACCCCACCCTTGAAGGTGATATTGCCGTTGATTGGATTCGCAAACGAAGTGGCGGTGAGGCCAACCGCGATAAGCAATGCGCTAGCGATTTTGAATAATGAGTTGTTCATAAATTGGATTGGTTATTAAGGACGTGATTCGTGCTCCTGATTGTTAATGCAAGCGTCATGCCAATAGATGTCGTGGGTCATTATTGATATATATCCTATTTATTATAAATGAATTGCGTTAAAAGATATTTAATTGCGATTAACGGAGGGATGGGGCCAATTGTAAGGTATTCCGACGCAATTAACGCCAATAATTAACTATTGGTTGTTAATATATGTATAACAACATGATAGTCTAATTACGATTAACTGTAAGGTTATTGTACAATATTTGCTAAAGCATCTGATCCACCGCCAAAATTTCCACCCAGCGAGCTGGAACTTCGGCGAAATAACCGTCAGTCGGCAATCTAACGAGCAGATGGAATGAGAGTTAAGCGAAAGACGCTCCGGCCTGCGTACAAATTATCCAAGCGCTTCGTCCAACGTAGCGATGATATCACTCACCGGTTCGGTGCCCACAGACAGTCGCAATAGGTCCGGGGTTAGTCCGTGGGCCGCCAGCTCCGCTCGTCCTACGACCGACGTAACTAAATCATAGTGAGCCAAGTAAATGAAAGGTGAGATCAGGGTCGTCGTCATGCCGAAACTGGGCCCCTTGGGTAGCCGAACGCGGTCGTAGAATTTTTCCATCGGCGCGTGCAGCGTAAACGAAATCATGCCGCCCACTGACTGGGGGGTGCGGGCCACTTTGAGATAGTTTTCTCGCGTGCTCGGCTGGAGAGCCCACCAGACTTGTTTGACGGCGGGATGTTGCTCTAAAAAGGCCGCGACTTGGCAGGTATTGGCGTTGATTTGCGCGACAACTCCCGGAGTCGCGCCGATCTGGGCCGCGAGCCGGCTAAGATCCCGGTCGTGGACGGGCTCCAGCCACTTGGTGGCGAGTTGCAGCAGTTGCTCCGCATCCGGACTCGTCGGATTTATTACGACGGCACCGGCGATGACGTCACCCTCGTGTGCCGTGTATTTAGTCAAACTTTGGGTGACGATGTCAGCGTAGGGCAACAAATCCACGTTGAACGGCGAGCAGATGGCGGGATCGAGAATCAGTCGCGCGCCATGTTTCCGTGCGAGTGCGGACACCGCTGCGACATCGGGTGTTTGAATAAGTGGGTTCGTCGGCGCTTCGACAATGAGGCCGGCGATACGGGTGCCTTGCTCTGCAAAAATCTGTTCAAGCGCGGCGAGATCGGTCACATCGCCGAGCCGGACGTAGTCGGTCGCCGGCGTCGCGGTGAATTTTTTTAGCAGCGCGATGGAATCGAGGTAAAGCCAGCCTAGTTGAATCCATACGCTGCGCCCTCGTGGGGCTTGCAGGGCGTTGATGGCACGGAATGCGGTGTAAACCGCGTTCATGCCACTTGGTGCGAGTAAAATATTGCGATCAGGTGCAGTAGAATAGACCTGTCGTAGCATTCGTTTCACTTCCGCCTTACTATCGCCTTGGAAAAGTTTTTCGGGTGCGGCGCAGGCCAGCGCTCCGAGGCGAACGAGGTGGTCTTCAGCTGCGCGCGACGAGAGAAACCCTCCCAAATGTTGCAGGAAAACCTTGCCGCGGGCGTTTAGGTCCGGGGTATCGCTGTGGGCGACGCCGTCGATGCCATCGACTGCAAAGGGCTCGGCGTCGGCTGGCTGAGCCCGACCTAAATGATCCGCCAGGGCTGCGGCCATTTTGGCGGAACTTACGAGCCAAAGTGAACGACCGGCGAGCTCCGGCCGACGGCCGAGCGCGGCGCACAATTGCCGGGCATGGGAATGAACCACGAAGCGGGGATAGCCGGACGTGATGTGGCGGGTGGTTTCAGGTTGGCCTTCCTCGTAGCCGATGATGTCGCGCAAGGTCGGCAAACTGCACGCCACTGAGTGCGGACTGCCGGGGATGCGTTGGCCAAGTGGAAGGTGTGCGAAGACGGACATGCGAACCGGCAGTTTGCCTTCGGCAGAAGGGTGACGCAACTGCGCTTTGTGTCATTTGGCCCGCTTCTACGGTATCACGTTCAGACCCCGAGTCTGGTTTTAACTTCGGTGAGGCTAAGTCCGTCCACGCGGATGATTTTCTGGCGAGATTTGTCGCCTCGAATCAACGTGATGGCACGGCGAGCAACCCCGAGTTCATCGGCGAGATAGCCGAGCAGGGCGTCATTGGCCCGACCTTCCAGCGCCGGGGCATGCACCTTGATTTTGAGGGCGGATCCGAGCCAACCCACGACCGCAGTACGCGGCGCGTTGGGAATGGTTTTCAGCTCGAGCGTGCAACTGGGCAAGGGCGCTTCGGCAGACGGGTGGCGGGCGGACATGCACCGACCATGATCGGGTGAATTGCAGGAGAAAGGCAAAACATGTTGCCGTCGGCCATGGAAACCACGAACTAGCCCCGAATGAAAATTCTCTCATGGAACGTAAATGGCGTGCGGGCGGCACTGGGCAAGGGGCTCCTCGACTGGATGCAGGCCTCGCAAGCCGATGTGATTTGTCTGCAGGAAATCAAGGCACTGGCCGGCGATGTGCAGGGAGTCGCGTGGCCGAAGGGGTATGAATTATTTTGGAATTCCGCGCAGAAAAAAGGATATAGCGGCACCGCACTCTTCACGCGGCAACGGCCACTCGCCGTGACCAATGGAATTGGTTCACCCGCGCACGACGCTGAAGGGCGGGCCGTCACGGCGGAGTTCGAGGATTGCTTCGTGGTTGGCGTTTATGTGCCCAACGCGCAGCCGGAGTTGGCGCGCATCGGGTTTCGGCAGGAGTGGGACCGGGCTTTGCTGGCCTACGCCAAGAAACTCGAAAAGAAAAAGCCGGTCGTATTTTGCGGTGATTTGAATGTGGCGCACGAGGAAATCGATCTCGCCCGGCCGAAGGAAAATGTGGGCAATCCCGGCTTCTCCGACCAAGAGCGCGCGGGCTTTCGCGATTTCTTGGCGGCGGGTTACATTGATACGTTCCGGCATTTCGAATCAGGTCCGGGGCATTACAGTTGGTGGACCTATCGTGCCGGCGCGCGCGAGCGAAACATCGGGTGGCGCATCGATTACTGCATGGCTTCCGCCGCGCTCAAGTCGCGGCTCAAACGGGCTTGGATCGAGCCCGCCATCAAGGGCAGCGATCATTGCCCGGTGGGTTTGGAATTAAAGAAATGAGTCGCGTGAAAAAAATAAAAACACCCCGCCTTAAAACTCCTTCCGATGTTCGCCTGGGTCGTTCGGGCGTGCACGGTTACGGCCTCTTCGCGCGCGATTTCATCGCGCAGGGTGCCCGGATTATCGAGTACGTCGGTGATCGGATCACCAAGGCCGAGGCCGAGCGTCGGGAAGCGCAGCGCCTGGCGCGGCTCGCGGCGGGCGCTGATGGCTGCGTCTATATTTTTGTCTTAAACAAGCGCCACGATATTGACGGCAATTTGTCGTGGAACCTGGCCCGCCGGATCAATCATTCCTGTCATCCCAACTGTGAGGCGCAGAATATTCGCGGCCATATTTGGATCGTTGCGTTGCGCGATATCGCGCCGGACGAAGAATTGAATTTTGACTACGGCTTCGGCTATTCCGAATGGCAAAAGCATCCCTGCGGTTGCGGGGCCGCCCAGTGCGCCGGCTACATTATCAACTCGGCCCAACGCTGGCGGGTGCGCCGGGCCGTCGCCGCGGGGCGCACTTAATCCCGGGCTTTTCTTCTCCGTTGGTTCGGTCACGATTATCAGCATGAAACCTGAGCTGGCCTTAAAGAAATTACTCATGGGCTCGCCGCCATTGACGTTGGCTGTGGCGGAAAGTGTGACGTGCGGGCAAGTGCAGGCGCGCCTCGGCGCAGTTTCGGGAGCGTCGAATTATTTTCTCGGCGGCATCACCGCCTACAGCCTTGAGCAAAAGGTGAAACACTTGCGGGTGAACCGGGCCGCGGCGCGGCGGGTTGACTGTGTGTCGCAACGCGTGGCCGTGGAAATGGCGCAGGGCGCGGCCGCCCTCTTCGGCGCAGAGGTGGCGGTGGCCACCACCGGTTACGCCGAATCCAATCCGGCTGCCGGCGTCAAAGTTCCAATGGCGTGGTGGGCGTTGTGCCATCAACAACCCCGCGGCCGGGTCGCGGTGATTTCCGGGTTGATCGAAATGCCGCAGGCAAATCGCGTCGAGGCCCAAGCCCGCGTAACCACCGAAGTGTTGCGCGCATTGATCGCCTATTTGCGCGAGTGGCGCAGCTTGGCGCCGGCGAAAAAATAGACGCAAAAAAACCCGCCGTGATATCCGGCGGGTCTTTGAAAATTAATTTTAGACGGTGCTTACTGCGTGAGGCGCGTCACGTAATCCATGAGGAAATGCGCTTCGGGCGGCGGGGTCACCCAGTCGCTGAAGAGCAATTCAGGAATTCGATTGTCGGTGTTGTAGAAGATTTTATTGGAATCGTTGTCGGGTGACATGTAACCGGTCTTAACGGCCGCGCCCAGAAAAAGTCCTTCGGAGGCGGAATAGGCCAGGACGTTGGATTCGGTCTGGATCGCCTTGGTCGAGCTATCGCGCTCAGCCGCGCGTACGCCGGCGTTCGCTTTGGCTTCAGCCCCGAGGTTGAATTTGTCCTTGAAGAGCAGGCGGGCAGTGGAGTCATCCATCAACAAATAAACAGCGGTGACGGATTTGCCGCCGATTTGCAGACCTAAGCTGAGTTCACCGGCGCGCAGAAATGCGGGGACGGACCATTTGCCGTTCGGGCGCCGGGCCATCGCCACAGCATAGCCGTCTTTAATGCCAAAAATGAAGCCAGCTTGAAACTGGTTCACGATGACGATGCCCTTGGCGCGACGCAGAACGTCAGCCGGGATGGCGGTCTTAAAGTTGCCTTGCAAATCCTGTAAGATGGCTTCGCAGGAATCGAGGTGCGAGACCACGGTGGCCCGCGTCAGGTTCGGATTGGCGAAAACGCTGCCGGCAAGCGCCGTGAACGCGAAAAGGAGGGAGATAATCTTCTTCATGTGGATGGATTGATAATGGGCCTGCACTGCGGGAGCGCAAAGCTGTTTTCAGGAACGGAATAAGCAGATTAGAAGGGAGAATGAAAGCCCCTACTTTGACTGATAGGTCGGCGGGTGGGGCAGGGCGTGAGGGGATGGACAGCTCGGCGTCAAAATGGTTGCACCGTTATTCGAGGCCGCGTCGGGCGATTTCGTCCTCGTCCCACCCGAGAAAATGCCCGAGCTCATGCAAATAGGTGAGTCGTACCTCATCACGGTAGACGGCTTCGTCGCCCTCCGCCAAATCCCAGATGTTTTCGATAAAAAGCAGGATTTGCGGGGGGAGAGACTCGCCATCGCCGAGATCTCCGAGGTGTTCATGACCGACAAATAGCCCAAGGAGATCCGGCTCAAGCCCGTCGGCCACGAGGTCGGCGTTGGGCTGGGGTTCATAGCAAACAGGCACGGCCGCCGCCGCTGCTTTGACGCGGTCCGGTAGGCGGCGCTGCACGAGGTCAACCACTTGTTGAGCGAGAAGGGTGAACCGGTCGGAGGTCATGGAAGTTGCCACGGTGACAGAAAATGTTTCGCGTTTCACCGGGGCATTTCGTGGGACAAATCGAATTGCTCGAATCGCTCGCCGAGCCACCAAATCAACGCGGCAAATTCCGCCCCGATGATTACGCTGCCAACTAAAGCCGCCGCCACGATCGCGCTTATCGGGCCAGCGAGCATGTACAAAATGTACCCGATCAGTCCGCCACAAATCACCGCCGGCAGTAGCGCCACCAACAGCACGACGACATACCCCGCCAGGAAAATCAGCCGTTGCCCCATCACTTCAATGCCGCCGCCGCGTGAGCTGGAATTTTCGATCCAGGCGGGAAAATAAAGCGTCGCGGCGAAGGGAATGCTCAACATCAGACCGACCAGCGGGGGTAGAATCAGGGCAATCCCGAGTGAGCCGACACCGAAAACTCCCGCAGCCAGGGCCGCGCCCTGGCCGGATGCGCCGAGGCCGGGAGCGCTCAGGAGCAACAGCAGCCACTCGACGGCGGCGAGTAAAATGATCGGCGAAAGCAGTGACCCTAAAATTACTTGCCAGCCGCGTAGCGGATAGCCCTTGAGCAGATCAAAATGGGTCACCAGCAGGCGGACATCCCGGCGCATGAACATCGGTCCCGCGAGAATCAGCCAGCAGCCAAAACCAAACGGAAAGAGGGAAATGATCATATACACTTTGGGGTCCAGGTGCGTGACCCCGGCCCAGAGGTGAAAGCATAAAATTAACCCGACACAAATCAACGCGGTGCGTACGCGGAAAAACGGCCCCAGCGCGATGAGATTCTTCCAGAGGAAAGCCACGATGACCACCCCGTGCGCCGCCAAGGGAAACGCGGCTCCGCGCGGTTTGATCGACTGATTTCGCGCGGCCCGCCAATCGCCGGAGCGCGCGGCGGCGGTTCTTTCCGCGAGCTTGCGCGCCTGGTCGATCGACGCCTCCTCGAACGATACATCCGCTCGCATGACCCACCAATAGTGCACGCCCATCACCACGAGAGCGGGCCCCAGCGCGGATAAAAATCCGCTGAGGTCGCTGGAGAAATAGGGCCGCACGATCAACGCAAAGGGTGCGAGCATCCACCCGAGGGGCGGTTGCTGCAGGACACTGCCGGCGTAATGAATCAGGGTGGTCGCGCCGCTAATATCGGCATCGGACGGCGGGGCGACATGGCGACGAATCCACCAGGCGCTGCCGAGTACCACCGCAGTCAACGCGCCCAGCGCCAGAGCGCGGCGGCGGTTCGGATGAATCCCCAGCGATAACAATTGTTCGCGGGCAAAGGAGGCGGCCGTGAAATGCAAACTCAGGGTCGAGAGAATCACCCACCAGCCCGCCGCGTGCGTGAGTGGGTTGCCGCCCAAATAACTGGCGCGGCGAAAAACCAGGGTAAGCAGAAACGTCGAGACGAGAATCGCGAGTTGCGAACGCAGCAGTTTGAAATGGATCAACCGTTGGCGGGTGATCGGCGCCGGAAAAAGAAACGCCACTTCCGCTTCGGTAAATTGCAGCGCCGCTCGTCCGGAAGGAATCACCCACGCCAGCACTACGATCACGAGCAGCAGCAGCGCGCCAAATGAGGTGAGGTAAGGCGCCAGTTCGGACGGTATCGCGGTTCCGGCTCCGCCGGCGCGGGCCCCGCCAAAGGCACCAGCGATAATTTTGCGGAAAAAGAAAAAATAGAAATACCCCGTGCCGACGATTGCGCCGAAAAGATACTTCGGTTGCTTCAACCGCTTGACTCGCTGGACCAGGCGATTCTTGAGCGCGGTGAACTGGAGGTAGAGGAAAGCGTTGATCACGGCAGCACGGGCGGCAGCGCGGAATTTTCGGAGTCACCGGTGGCCCGGAAGAAAACTTCTTCCAGGCTGAGCTGGTCGCCGTGGGAGAAACGCGTGCGCACTTCGGCCATGGTGCCGTGCGCCACTTTTTCGCCATTCTTCAGGATGAGTACGTGGGTGCAGACTTCCTCCAACAACGAAAGCAGATGCGAGCTGAGGATGATGGCAGCCCCGTCGCGCGCGAGGCGCTTCATCACGTCTTTCATGCGGCGGATGCCGCCGGGATCGAGGCCGGTCAACGGCTCATCAAAGATAATCACTTGCGGGCGGTGGAGCAGTCCGCAGGCGATGGTCAATTTTTGTTTCATGCCGCGGGAAAGTTCCCCCGGGAGCAGTTCCTTTTTGTCCGCCATTTCCAGTTCGTGGAGAATTTGTCCGGCGCGTTCCGTCCAATCGTTCACGCCGTAGAGGCGGGCGACAAAATTGAGGTGCTGCCAGACGGTGAGGTACTCGAAGAGTCGCGGCTCGTCCGGGAAAAATGCCAGTTGGCGTTTCGCCGCGACGGGGTCGGCCGCCAACTCGATGCCGCCAAGTCGGGTCGTGCCTTGCGTCGGTGGAATGATGCCCGTCACGCACCGCAGCGTCGTGGTCTTGCCGGCGCCATTTGGGCCGACGAGGCCCATGACTTCGCCGGGTTGCACAATAAATGAGAGGTCGCGTACTGCGGTAAATTCGCCGTAGCGCTTGGTCAGGCCGGAGACTTCGATCATGGCGGCCGACGTTGGGCGAAACTTTTGGTGGAGTAAAGCGGCGCGTGGACGGTTCGCAACCGAACCGGTTACGGACGGGGAGTAAATTTATCTCAGCCGGCGGAAGATTTTTGATGAAACTCTTTTCAACGAGCCACGTCGTAGGATGAGTAACCATTAACTTATTCTTCTATGAAAAATCCTTTCAAAACACTTTTACCTTTGGCCGGCTTGGTGTTGCTGGCGTCACCCCTTTTGCGCGCCGAGGATCCGGCCGGTCCACCACCTCCGCCGCCACCGGGTGAGCACCACGAACGTCGTGAAGAAATGAAAGAAAACGCCAAGAAAATGGCGAAAGAATTGGATCTCACTGCGACCCAAGAAATCCAGGTGGAAGCCATTCACAAGCAGACGGCGGAAGCGATGAAGGCCATCCATAATGATGCTTCGTTGACCGAGGATCAGAGACGGGCGAAGGGGCGCGAATTGCGTCAATCGACTGAAACTCAGATCGACGCGGTGCTGACGCCTGAGCAGAGGGTGAAAGCTAAGGCCATGCGCGAAAAACACGGCCGGCATGGTCCCGGTGATCACCCGCACGGCGACAAGCCGCCCGGTGGCGAACCGCCTCCGGCTAAGTGAACGAATTGCTGCACTGGGGTGCAGAAGGTGTGTAAGAAAAATAGCGCCGCGACTTTTGGGGTCGCGGCGCTATTAATTTTTACGCGCCAAGTCCGGACGCCGGACTTTATTTGTACGGCGGGAGCGAGCTTGCTCGCGACCAGCTGTGGCTGCACGCTCGCCGAACATGAACAAACGGCAGGTCATTGTGGTGGGTGGGGGAGCGGCGGGATTTTTTGCCGCGATCGCTTGCGCAGAAACAGATCCCAGCTGTGCGGTCACGATCTATGAAGCCACCGCGCATCCG
The DNA here is from genome assembly GCA_025362555.1 of Verrucomicrobiota bacterium. Classification (GTDB taxonomy): domain Bacteria; phylum Verrucomicrobiota; class Verrucomicrobiia; order Opitutales; family Opitutaceae; genus Lacunisphaera. Next base: position 11,711 of record JANYFP010000586.1, on the reverse strand, counting down.
TTGGCCAAAGTGAAGGTTTCTGGCGGTGGGCGGTGCAACGTGACTCACGCGTGTTTTGAACCGCGCGAGTTAGTGAAACGTTATCCACGCGGCAGTCGGGAATTGATGGGCGCCTTCAGCCGTTTTCAGCCGCGCGACACCGTTGAGTGGTTCGAGTCGCGGGGCGTGACACTCAAAACCGAAAGCGACGGACGGATGTTTCCCGTGACCGATAGTTCGCAGACGATTGTGGACTGTTTGCAAAGTGCGGCGGAAAAGGCCGGCGTGCGGGTGGTGTTGCAGGTCGGGGTGAAGCAGGTGGAGCGCGGCGTCCCCGCCGCGCTTTCTGCTGCGTCAAATCCAAATGCGTCCGGAGGCCGCGTTCCACCTTTTCGGCTCACACTCACGAGCGGAGAGAGCGTGACCTGCGACCGACTTTTGCTGGCGACCGGCGGCAACAAGACGAATGCGGGCTTCGAGTTTGCGCGCCAGTTGGGGCATATGATCGAGCCGCCGGTGCCGTCATTATTTACTTTCCATATCAAAGATCCGCGTTTGCAGGAATTGTCGGGGGTGTCGGTTGAGTGCGCGACGACGGCGGTGCACGGCACGGCGCTGAAGGAATCTGGGCCGCTGCTCATCACGCACTGGGGTTTGAGTGGGCCGGCGGTGTTGAAGTTATCTGCCTGGGGTGCGCGCGCGCTGCATGATTGCGATTATCGATTCACCTTGTTGGTGAATTGGGCGCCGCATTTGAGTGTTGCGGCACTCATCGCCGATTTGGAACGCGCGCGTGCGGCCAATCCGAAAAAGCAACTTGGCACTTGGTGTCCGCTCGGTTTGCCGTTGCGCCTGTGGGAAAAATTGCTGCTTGCCGCTGGTCTGCCGGCGACGACCCAATGGACCACGGTGTCCGGGGCCGCGCTGCGCACCCTCGCCGCGCAGGTGAGCGCGGGGGAATTTACGGTTACAGGAAAGAGTACCTTTAAGGAGGAATTTGTAACGTGCGGTGGCGTTCGCCTAAGCGAAGTGGATTTCAAAACGATGGAGAGTCGGCTCGTACCCGGACTGCATTTCGCCGGTGAGGTACTGGATATTGATGGGGTGACCGGAGGTTTTAATTTCCAAGCCGCGTGGACTGGCGGCTGGCTGGCCGGACAGGCGATGGCAAAGGCATAGGTGGTCTTCCTGGGATCTTTTAAATTGGTCCTATAAGTCGTATAGGATCTATCGGTCCGAGGCTCACCTGGTATTTTTGGTGCCCTGCATCCGATGCGCATGGCCCTCGTACTCTCGACTGCAGCATTGATCTTTTTGAAATCAGCCTCTGGCTGGCGGGCGCTTTGCCATGATGTCCTACGGTCAACTTTTTCTGATAATCCTGCCGGTGTTCGCGATGATCGCGATCGGCGTGGGGTTGCGCCGCGCGCAATGGATCACCGAAGCGGCGGAAGACAGTCTCTTCAATCTCGTCATCAAGATTACTTTCCCGTGTCTCATTTTTAAATCTGTGGCGAATAATCCTGCGCTGCACGAACCGCGCAATGTGCTCCTGCCTCCGTTGCTGGGCTTTGGCCTGACGCTGCTCTCGCTCGCCGTTGGGTGGTATGTGGCGCGGGCACTTGGTCTGACGCTCGGTCACGGTCTGCGTACCTTTACGTTGGCGGTGGGCTTGAATAATTATGGCTATTTGCCGCTGCCGCTGATGGACGCCATGTTTGGGCCGGAGAGTCGCGCGGTATTATTGCTGCACAACACCGGCGTGGAGGCGGCCCTTTGGACTGGTGGAATCCTGGTGGTGACCGGACTTTCCCCTCGGGAGGGCTGGCGCAAGTTGATCAACGCGCCGGTGATTTCACTGCTCGTGGCTCTGGTCGCCAATCTCACCGGAGCCGCCGTGTATGTCCCTTCCGTGATTATGAGTTTGATCCACGGGTTCGGGGTTTGCGCGGTTCCGCTGGGCTTGCTCATGACAGGCGTAAGTATCCAACCGCATCTCAACGACCCGAAGCAGTTGGTGAATCCGCGCGTCACGCTCACGGCGTGGTTGTTGCGGCTGGCGGTGTTGCCTTGGTTGTTTTTGCTCACGGCTCGCTATCTGCCGTGCTCCTTGGAATTGAAACGTGTTTTGGTCGTGCAGGCGGCCATGCCGTCCGGGGTTATTTCAATCATTATCGCTCGCGTGTACGGTGGCCAGCCGCTGGTCGCAGTCCAAATCATGCTCGGTACCACCGCGCTCGCGCTCTTCACGATTCCGTTTTGGATTCGCTTTGGGCTCTCATTCGCCGGTCTGGCTCCCTGATTTTTACCGGTTCGAAACTGGGGCTGGATTTGTAGTCCGCCAAACGTTGACGGAGCCGAAGGGTGCGGTCTTTTTCGCGCCATGGAATGGATCACCGACCCGCAAATTTGGATCAGTCTCGTTACTTTGACCGGGCTCGAAATCGTGCTCGGGATTGATAATATTATCTTCATCTCGATCCTCGCCGGCAAACTGCCAGTCGAGCAACAAGCCAAGGCGCGGCAAACCGGCTTGATGCTCGCGTTGATCACCCGCGTCGCACTGTTGTGCAGTCTCGCCTGGATGGTCAAACTCACGGCGCCACTTTTCGAGGTATTCAGTTTCGCGGTCTCGGGGCGCGATCTGATTTTGCTCGGCGGTGGTTTGTTTCTGATCGTGAAAAGTACGATGGAAATCCACGAGAAGCTCGAAGGTGCGGAAGCCCACGCTTCGGCGAAGGGAAAGGCGAAGTTCAACGCGATCATCGTGCAAATCCTGTTGCTTGATATCGTGTTCTCCCTTGATTCGGTGATCACCGCTGTCGGCATGGCAAACAGTCTGGGCGTAATGATTGCCGCGGTCGTGATCGCCTTGGGCGTCATGCTCAAATATGCGGGTGTCGTCAGTGACTTTGTCCATCACCACCCGACGCTGAAGATGCTGGCGTTGTCCTTTTTGCTGCTGATCGGTGTGACGTTGGTGGCCGAGGGCACGCATCAGCATGTCAACAAGGGTTACATTTACTTTGCCATGGCGTTCTCCTTTGCCGTCGAGGTGCTCAACCTCAAACTGCGCAAGAAATCAGCGCCGGTTGAGTTGCGTGAGCCGCTGCCGTGATTTCTCCAGGCCGTGTTTTCAAACCTTCGTCTGGGTCGGCCAGCGAGCTTGCTCGCGCTCTGAGGTGCCCGCGAGCGGGCTGACCAACCGCAGCCGAAGCAGTATTCGACAAGGTTTGAAAACTCACCCTCGTCCAGTGTGCTCGGCGGGAATGCCTCTTTTGTGGGGGTTCCGGTCGGGCGATTCCAGGAGTCCAACTGCACCTGCATCTTTTCGATAACATTGATCTTTCTTGGTTCGGGAAAATGTCCTTACTGAACTGATGGCTGTAAAACTGAATTGGGGCATCATGACGACGGGTTGGATCGCCCGGAAATTTGTCACGGACCTGAAGCAATCCCGCACGGGCCGCTTGGTCGCGGTCGGCGCGCGTAAATTGGCGGATGCCGAAAAATTCGCCCAGGACTTCGGTGGTGCCCGCGCCCACGGCAGTTACGAGGCGCTGCTCGCCGATCCCGAAGTGCAGGCGGTCTACATCGGTACGCCCCATCCTTTGCACCGCGAGTGGGCGATCAAAGCCGCGCAGGCGGGAAAACATATCCTGTGCGAGAAGCCCCTGACGATGAACCGGGCCGATACCCAGCTCGTCATCGACGCCGCAAAGAAAAACAACGTGCTGCTCATGGAAGCTTACATGTATCGCTTCCATCCGCAGACTTTGAAAGTGGTCGAATTGGTGCGCAGCGGAGTGATCGGTGAATTGCGCCTCATCAAGGCGTCGTTTAATGTCATCTGTAATTTTGACCCGGAACATCGCATGTTCAAAAAGGAACTCGGCGGCGGCTCGATCCTCGATCTCGGTTGTTATCCTGTTTCGTATTCGCGGCACATTGCGGGTGCGGCGATGGGAAAAGTGTTTGTGGATCCGGTGGAATTTCACGGCTCCGGCCGTTTGCATCCGGCCGTGGGTACGGATGATTTCGCTACGGCGGTGGCGAAATTTCCGGGTGACGTGCTGGCCGAGTTGTCCTGCGGCTCGACCGTCTTGAATAATCACTCTGCGCAAATCTACGGGACCAAGGGTTGGATCGATGTGCCCAATCCGTTCACGCCCGGCTTGGAGGGTAAGTCCGAGGAGATTTTCCTGCATCATCCGCGAATTTCGAAGCCCGAGAAAATCACGATCGCGAGTCCCGGCGTGGGTCTCTACGCCTACGAAGCCGACGCCATCGCTGAAGCCATCGCGCGCGGCGAACGCGAAGTGCCGCTCGTGACGTGGGCCGACACCCTCAGCAATGCCACCCTTATGGACAAGTGGCTGGCTTCGGTCGGTTTGAAATACGATTGAGTCGGCCCAAGTATTACTCTGTTCGGTTTCAAGCCGTTCTCCAGGAGTCGCCGATTTTGTGGGCGGGGTGACACCCTCTATCTGCAAAGTAATATTACCGCGAAGCTCGCTGCTCCAATTCATTTCGGTGCTTCGTAGGCTTGCGGAATCGGCATCACAGTGCACGTTGAATCCCGAATGAAATCCCGCCACCTGCTGTCTGGACTCGCCCTTTCCGCGTCGCTCGTCGCCACCATGTTTGCCACCGATCTGAAGCCCGCTTTACCTGCCACCGCCACCGAGTCCGCCAAAGCCAATGCGTTTTTTGAGCGCGCTTTTGAGGACTCCATCGCGCTCAGTCCGCAGACCATGGCCCAACTGGGCATGAAAAAAGATTACGACAAGTGGGATGACCAGTCCGAGCAAGCCGCGTTGGACAGTTTTCTCCTCGGCGTGCAGCAATTAGCCGAGTTGAAACGCACGATCAATTTCGACGCACTCGATGAGCAAACCCGCGTCAGTTATAGGCTTTTTGTGAGTCAGGGTGAGCAAAGCATCGAGGGCTGGCGCTGGCGCTACCACAACTACCCGCTCGATCAGATGAACGGCATGCACTCGGGGGTGCCATCGTTTCTTATCAGCTTTCATAGCATCGACAATGTGGCCGACGCGCACGCCTACATTGCCCGGCTCCGCGGGATCGCGCCGCTGTTTGCGCAAGTGATCGAGGGCGTGAAACTCCGGGAGTCCAAAGGGATCGTTCCGCCGAAATTTGTTTTTCCAATTGTTATCCAAGCCAGTCGCGACGTCATCACCGGCGAACCGTTTGATCAGTCCGGAAAAAAATGCGCGCTGCTGGATGATTTCGAGAAAAAGGTCGGCGAGCTCAAGGACGTGGACGCCGGCACCAAAGCGCATTTGATCACTGAAGCGCGCGCCGCTCTCGTCGAGGCAGTCAAGCCAGCCTACGAGAGTTTGATCGGTCTCTTGGAAGCGCAGGAAAAAATCGCGACAACCGATGATGGCGTTTGGAAGTTTCCGAATGGCCGGGAGTTTTATGATTATGAATTGAGGATGAAAACGACGACGAATCTGACGTCCGACCAAGTGCACGAACTCGGTCTGCGGGAAGTCGCGCGCATTCACGCGGAGATGGAGGTGATCAAAAACCGGGTCGGCTTTAAGGGGGATTTGGCTGCCTTCTTCAAGTACCTGAAGGAAGATCCCCAATTCTACTTTCCCGAAACGCCGGAAGGGCGCGCGGCCTATCTCAAGCAGGCCAATGAAATCATTGATGATATGCGCGCCAGTCTCGATCGGTTTTTCACGGTTAAGCCCAAGGCCGCGCTCGTGGTGAAGGCCGTCGAACCGTTTCGCGCGGCTGGCGAGGCCTCCGCTTTTTATGAGCAGCCGGCTCCGGATGGAACCCGCCCCGGCACCTATTACGTTAATACCATTGATATGGCGCGGGTGCCAAAATTCGAAATGGAAACCCTTGCGCACCATGAAGCGATTCCCGGTCATCACATGCAGATTGCGATCGCGCAGGAATTGGCCGACATGCCGAAGTTTCGCAAGTACGGCGGTTATACCGCCTACGATGAAGGGTGGGCACTTTACAGTGAATATTTCCCCAAGGAGTACGGATTCTATCACGATCCCTACATGGACTTCGGTCGGCTCAGTGAGGAAATCTTGCGGGCTGTGCGTCTGGTGGTCGACACCGGGATCCATGCCAAACACTGGACGCGGGAGCAGGTGATTGAGTATTTCCGGAAGAACACCCCGAAGTCTGAGAACGAACTCATTGCGGAAACCAATCGCTACATTGTGTGGCCCGGTCAGGCGACGGCTTACAAGGTTGGCATGCTGAAGATTTTAGAGCTGCGCGAACTGGCGAAAGAAGAGCTCGGCCCGAAATTCGATATTCGTGCCTACCACGATCTTGTCCTGCACGACGGTGCCGTCCCGCTCGATATCCTAGAGGAAAATGTTCGCGCATGGATCGCGAAGCAGAAAAAGTCCTGACGATTTCACGAAACGCGCAGGGTTGCTGGCCATGAAAATTCTCGCATTCGCACCTGCGCTCACGGCGTTAAGTTGGTTTATCGGCACGGTGGGTTTCGGGGCCACGAGCGCGCCGCTTGAAATTGAGCTGCCTCCCGGAGCGAACTTCGCGGTGGCGGCATTTCGCTGGTGGCAGCCACCGGAGGTGCCGGTGTTACGCGGTATTCTGGTCCTTGTTCCTGGGAGTAATTCCGATGGAAGGATGCAAGTGGGGGAAACTTTTTGGCAGGACTTTGCTCGGCAGCATCGCCTCGCGTTGGTGGGCTGTTACTTCAAAGACCGGCTTCATGAAAACATGAACATTGAGGAGTATGCCCGCGCTTCGGCTGGGAGTGGCCGGGCGCTCTTGGATGCGGTCGCCTACTTCGCGAAAGTCTCGGGGCATCCGGAGGCGGACACCGCGCCGGTATTGCTTTGGGGGCATTCCGCCGGAGGAGAGTTTAACTACGAGTTCGCGTGCTGGGTCCCGGAGCGCGTGATCGCTTTTGTCGTCAATAAAGGTGGTTATTATTTTACGCATCTCGCCCCCGCCGCCACTCGCGCGATACCGGGAATTTTTTTCATCGGCGGTAAGGATGAAGGCTTTCGGATCCAGAGTATTCAAGGGATCTTCGCCATCAATCATCAGGCGGGCGCCGTGTGGAAGCTCACAATCGAGCCCGAGGCCGGGCACGAGCTTGGCCAAACGCGCGAACTCGCCGCTGGGTTTTTTACCGAAGTGCTCTCGCGTCGCCGCGACTGATTCCGATTTACGGTTTCAATTCCAGCTCACGCTCGAGCCACGCCACGCGGTCTGCGGCGACTTCAGCGGTGTGAAGATCGTGGTTGGCGTTATAGGTTGCCATGTGTTTGCGCGGTCCGGCCGCGGCGTAAAATTCAGCGGCTTGGGCGGCGCTGACGTATTGATCCGTGTTCGCGAATTGGAAAAATACCGAAGCGGGCGCGAGGCGTCCCACGAAATTCACGGGGTCGAGCGGAGCGATTTGTAGACGGTAGGCCGCGAGATCCTTCGGCTGCTGAGCGAAGAGAAACCAATCGATGAAGTGCGGGATGCCCGCCATGAAAACATAGGTCTTGGCGCGCCGATCAAAGCTACTGGCGAGCATGCCATACATCGCGCCAAAATCGTGGGCGACAAAGGCGAGGCGTTGCGCGTCGATTCCAGGTTGACTGAGCAAGAGATCCATGGCGCGCCGCAGTTCGATGACCTGGCGGATGGCGTGCGCGTAGTCGTTTTCAGGAACTCGATTCGGATACCATTTGGGTTCGGCCCACATGGCGTCGACGAGCAGTGAGATCACCCCGTGACTGGCGAGCGTTACGGCTTCTTCTAAAAATTCGGTGCGGTTAGTCGTTGTCGGCTCGCCGAGCCAGTGGACATAGAGGATCGCGGCGTGCGGTGCAGAGCCCGCTATCGGAGAGACCAGATAAGCTTTCACCGGTTGGTCGGCGGGCGTGAAAGTGAGGTCGCGGATCAACGCGCCGCCGCGTGTTTCATGGCCGATTTCGCGAGTGTGCAGTGGCGCGGCATGATCATAGTTAAATGGTGCATCGGGAGATTCTGTCGCCAACGCAAAGGGCACAGCACCCAGGTTGAGGGCGGCAAGAATGACGCAGAGTCGGGGAGGTAAATTCATGAGCGCGTTCTACGATCTATTGCAAATCGGGGCAGGCTTATTCCGGAAAAACCGCGATGAGTTCGACCTCGAGGACATGGTCCGCATCGTACAACCGGGCAATCTGCACCCACGTGGCGGCGGGGAAATCTTTTCCGTAGTAAGTTTTGCGGAGCGGTTGATTGCTTTTAAATCCGTCGAGATGGGTGGTGTAGACGTTTTCTTTGACGACGTTTTTGAACGTGAGTCCGTGGGCTTTCAGTATTTTCTCGAGATCGTTGTAAACGCTGCGGATGGCGTCTGGCATTTCGCCGCTGGCGGCAACGCCGGAAATATAGAGCATCTGACCGACCCGGACAGCTTGACGGTAGCCGATGTCATCTTCCCAGTCGCCGCCTTTGAATCTTTCGACGCGGACTTCGGCGGCATTACTCAGAGCGAGGGAACTAAATAGCAGCAAGCTGAGGCAGAGCGATTTTTTCAGAGGTGATTTCATGGGGAATGAAGCAGGATGTGATTCCAATAACTGCGCTTAAGTACGTCGCAATCCTTATGCTGGTGCGCTCGGTAGAGTGACACCGGCCGGGGCGAATCTACTTCAGGAATTATTCCGAAAGAAACCGGCGGGACTATCGGCCGGCGATGCGGCGGAGGTTATCACATACGATGGCGGCGGCGATGGCGGCGTTGAGTGATTCTGCGCCGCCGTATTTGGGGATCGTCACCCGTTGAGTTACCAATGCGTGGACGGCGGGCGAAAGTCCGCGGCCTTCGTTGCCCAGGACCACGATGGCATCGCGGAGAGGTTTGAGGGCGTGCACGTCTTCGCCTTCAAGGTCGCAGCCGAGCACGGGGACCGAAACAGCGGCGAGGGTTTCGGCCAGCGGAGCGGTGAATGTTTTGACACGGACAAACGATCCCATGCTGGCATTGATGACTTTTTGGGAGAACAGGTCGGCGCAATCGGGCGAGAGCAGCACGCGGTCAAAGGCAAACCAATCGGCGATACGGAGGAGGGTGCCGACGTTGCCGGGATCTTGGATGCTATCGAGTGCGAGGGTTAGGCCGTGATTGAGTGCGCTGGCGGTGAGGGTTGCGCGGGTGATGCGACCGATGGCGAGCACGCTGGAGGGAGTGGGGTAGTGGCTGGCGCGCGCCATTTCTTCAGCGGTGATGAGATGGATTGGTGGGTGAGTTGACGGCAGCCCGCTCTTTGGGCTGTTCGCTGATGCTGCCTCGCGGGGTGGGGGCACTCCGCCTCCATTTGGATCGCTGCCTAGCATCGGCACCCATTCCGCAGTCGCGTAGATTTCGAGCAGTGGAAAGTTCGCCGTCAGTAGCTCACGGATAACTTTTTCGCCCTCGATGACAAAGAGGCCCGCAGCTTCGCGGTGTTTCTTTTCGCGCAAGTCGCGCAGGCGGCTGAATTCGGCTTTCGTGAGCGGCATAGTGGCGAGCGAAGCAGTCGCGTGGGTAGTTGGCAAAGCCTTAGCCTGAACTTTCATGCTAATAATAAGCTTAGAGGCCGCGATGTTTTTGGGTTTAGGGTGAATTATTGGGGCGTGGTTGGGCGGTGGTGGATTGGTCAGATGCGTGACGTATTCGTCACAGCGGCGTTAAAATCCGGCGATGACCGCAGTGGGGTTTGACGGTGGGCGGAAACGGCCGGAATTTGGAGACTGTCCTTTAGTTAAGTGTGTGGGTTGCGGCCCGCCCTTCTCTGAGGGCGGGCTGCGGCTTTTGCAGGCTTTTCAAAGTCCGAAAGTCCGCTATGGATTGGGGTATGAAACGTTTCGTGCCCCTGATTCTCGCGTTGTTTTGTGCGGTGATACTCGTTCCGTCTGTGTCGGCTGCGCCGGCGGGCGCGAAAACGGAGAGCAAGGGCCAGACGCCCGGAATCGAACTGGCGACCTTGGCGTCCCAAGTGACGGGCATCGCCATTTCGCCGATGCTGGGCGTGAGCGGGGTGGGCGCTTACAAATGGATGAAGGCAAGTACGCCGGAGGAGAAAGCCGCGCTGCCGTGGTATGCCCAAGTTTCCTTCTGGCTGCCGGCGATGTTGCTGGTCGGTGTGTGTGCCTGCAAAGACACCATTGCCCCCCTGTTGCCGCCGGGGATGAAGAAGCCGCTCGATATCGCTGAGGCCGTGGAAAATAAGATCAGCGGATTGGTCGCGGCGGGAGCGGTTGTGCCTTCGCTGGTCGCCATGGGCTTAAAAATGATCATGCAATCCAGCGCACTCGATCACCACTCGACGGTTGTGGGCGGACTCGGGATGATCCAAGTGGGCATGTTCGATACGTCATGGCTGTTGACGATTTTGATGGTGCCGTTGTCCATCGCGGTTTTCGCCGTGGTGTGGGTCGTGGGGCACGCGATCAACGTGTTGATTTTGATCAGCCCGTGGGGCGGGGTGGATACAGCCCTGAAGGGCATGCGCACGGGCGTCCTGTCGCTTGTGGCGGCGACGGCGTACATCGATCCGGTGGTGGGTGCGACCGTGTCGGTCATCATCATCTTACTCGCCTACTTGATGGCTGGTTGGGCGTTTCGGTTGATGGTGTTTGGCACCGAGTTCACGTGGGACTTTTTCACGCTCCGCAGCCGGCGCTTCCAGTTATTGGCTGACGGCAACAAGCTGTTTACGGCGCGCGAAGTATCGGGAGTGCCGATGCGCACGTATGGCCGCCTTTTTCAGGAGGCGGACGGCAAACTTCACTTTAAATTTCGCCCGTGGCTGGTGTTGGCCGAGCGTAGCATTGAAATTCCCCGGGAGGGGCTCGTGGTGGGTAAGGGCGTATTTTATTCCGAGGTGATCGGCTTTGATAAACCGGCCGACAAACTCGACACCCTGCTGTTACTGCCGCCCCGTTATCGTGGGCATGAGGATTTATTTGCCCGGACCTATCACATCTCGGGCACCTGCGACGTCGGTCTGCGCAAGGCGTGGGGTTGGATCAGGGAAGCGTTTGGTTTTGGCGCCAAGAAACCTGCGGCAGCAATCTGACGCCATGAACTGGCGCATTATTTCCCGGGGGTTGCTGGCGTTTTTTTTCGTGGTGGCTGGAGCCAATCATTTTCGCGCGCCGGAGATTTATTTGGGTATGATGCCGCCGTGGTTGCCATGGCCGCTGACCTTGGTGCAGGTGAGTGGAGTGGCGGAAATTTTGGGGGGCACCGGTGCATTGGTGCCGTGTACCCGCCGTTTTTCCGGTTGGGGGCTGATGGTGTTGTTGGTCGCGGTTTTCCCGGCCAATCTGCATGTGGCGTTGCAAGGGCGGATGCCAGGTTTTGACTTTTCGCCGCTCATCTTGTGGCTGCGCCTCCCCCTGCAAATTCTTTTGCTCGGCTGGGTGTGGTGGAGTGCGGTCGCGCCAGATCGAAATGAGACGCTGGATTGACGCGAGCAGGCTGGAATTTACGTGGATGGCGCGAATTCGCCGACGGTCCGATCGAGCGAAGTTTTTGTTTCCGCCCGCCCGGAAACTTGCTAGCTATTATTTATGAGCGAAGAAAACGCGTCGAAGCTCCGCCTAAAGCCCAAGTTGGTTGCAGAACCTGAGGTCGCTTTGCGACAGCCGGTTGCTAACCCTGTTGCGCCAGAAGCGGCACTTCCCGTTGCGGCCGACGCGGCCAAGCTCGTGCGGCTCAAGCCCAAGCTGAC
>JANYFP010000553.1 GCA_025362555.1 Verrucomicrobiota bacterium | reverse complement strand
CGTAACCACGATCCCGATGCTCCCAACGGGGAGCGGACCAAACCACATGTTCCCGTGGGGGCAGTTCCCAATGACCAGCAACCCAGGTGTGGCGGCCTTCCCGCCATTGCCAGTAGCCATTGATCCAAACATGACCGGGCGACGGGCGTTCGCGTTCAATGATAATTTCCTGTCGCGGTGGCGGCGGAGCTTCCTGCACTACGATTATTTCCTCTGCGGGAACCGCCGGCTCCACATAGACGACTCGTGGCGGTGGCGCAGGCTCAGTAACGATCACGGTGGATCGGTGAGGCCGTCGCTGGACTTCCTCCACGACACAGCCAGAAAAAACGGCGACGGAGAAACCGAGTGCACCCAATCGGATGGCGACTGAGATACTACGGCGATGATGCGCACACTGGGTGCTTGGTAATAAGTTCATGTACGATTGGATAGACGCACGTGAGCCAAGAATGTTTCGGTTTTTTATCAACAAAGATTCCTGGATAGGAAGGACATCGGAAGGCTAATGGGCAGGAGCGGCTTTCTTGCCCGCCGCAGCCCTGGCGAAGGGAGAATGCCGCCATTCGGTGGCGCGCTGCGCGCGTCATCGCGGCATAAAACCGCTCCTGCGTTCCCAGACTCAACCGAGACTCAAACGCAGCCAAGGTGATGCGAGCACTGAAGAGCTAAAACGACGTCAGATTCCGCCCGGTAAAAGCAGCTCGAAGCATCGCCGCGCCGTTGCACTCCGTTCGACACAGGCACATGAATTATTGAGGACGATTGATCGGCCGCTTCCGCGCTACGGCGTGACGAGGCGCAATCACCCCTCTGTTCGTCAACTCACCCAGCGAGATCGGGCGGTGAGGCGAGACAGGAATCAGGAAAGGCCGGCTGCCGCCGCATCCAGCCCACGAGGCAGAGACTGTTCGTCAGGGCTTCGTGTAACGCCGAGCCAAAATCGTAGGAGCGATCATCATAACCGACCGTCTCGATGGCTTCGTCCAATCCCATGCGGACTGCGAAAAGCCGGGCCCGCAACGCCGGAATAAAAACTTTCGTGATATCGATGGAACGATCCGATTGGTGCGCGGCACAGACCGCGGCGTTGCTGCTGTGGTGACAGCGGCAGGCCTCCGGACGCCCGGCGTAGATCGAACAGGAGCCGCCCTCCAACAACGCGCACGGCTGCCGGCTGTGGGCGCGAGCGCCCTTCGCCAAGCTGGAAATGCGGCGACGGTGGACGCCGAGGCGGTCGAGCACCTGCTCAAGTGCCTCCGGGGAAAAATGTCGCTGAATATGGTCCGCCGCGAAGAAGACCTCATGGGCCTGCACGTCCACCGGCACACTGCAACAGTGGTCGCACCCGGCACGGCACGCCACCACGGCCTTCACCCCCGCGGGAGATTCCGCGTAAGTTTTTTCCAACTCCGCCATGCCCCAATCGAGCGCCGTCATCATCTGCACCTGAGCCCGCACCTTTTGCAGACGCTGCCCCATCTCCCGCACGGTCCGGTCGAACATCTGAAAACGCCGGGCAATGGAAAGAGGAACGGGCACGATTGAACGAAGCACTCACAGGTCAGCCGGCAATCGCGAGAACAATGACGAACAATCGCCTCGAAGATGCGCGGGCGACCTGATCCGCGCCATCCCCTTTTCACTTGATGAATGAATTTCTTGCAAAATCGTCGGCCTGCCGCTTGCCGCGCGCCATTCCGAATCCGTTATAGGCCGGGCGTAAAGTCGCCCGACATGGCGGGACGGCCTGACCACCCGATTTAAACGTCGCCGCCTTATTCCTACCTAATCGACACAGTCACACAGATTACCCAGGTAGGTTGATCCGCCTCCGCCACGCTTCGACGCAACACGTGGCGGTCGCCCGGGCTCAGCCACGGCATCATTCCAAAAAATGCCGTGGCTGGCCAGTCGAACGCCGGCCGCGGGCCGAACGATGAATAGCCGGTGAATAAATAGGGTTTAACCGTATATCACTCCCCCAGGCCTCCGGCTATAGTGCCGGTAGAAATTCCCGCGTCTCCCGCTCAAAACCCATTTTTGAAAAGGACGTGGGATCAGTCTGCGAACATTCCCAAAAACAATTAGACCACTCATTATCATGAACCTCGCCCTCGTTCTCCTCCCCATTGCCGCTGCCGGCTATTCGCTGATTTACCTCCTCTTCGGCGGCGGTCTTGGTGGCGCCGCCATCATTTTCGTCGTCGCCAAGCTGCTCGGCAAATAACGCATCTGGCGCCCCCCCCTTCTCCAATAACCCGCCACCTTTTATTCCATGAATATCGAACTCACCTCCCCGTCGCCCCGCACCGAATTCCTTCCAATACAGGAAACTCACGTCGCCCATCGTCGCAATTCCGTTTCCTGGCCGGCCATCTTCGCCGGGATGAGTGCGGCCCTCGCGTTGCAGGTTCTCTTTATGATGCTGGGCGCTGGATTGGGGTTTGCCATCTATAGTCCGTTGACGGACGCTAATCCCGTCGCTGATCTCGGGACGGGCGCAATCATCATTCAAGGGGTTAGCGCCGTGCTCTCATTGTGGTTCGGCGGCTGGGTCGCCGGCCGCTTTGCGCCGGTCGGAGTCAGTGCCACCGGCTGGCTCCACGGTTTTTCTGTTTGGTGCGGCGCAACCGTGGCCGGGGTGTTACTTGTTTCATTTGGCGCCGGTTGGGTCGTGGGAGATCTGTCTAAGGTCGTGGGCGGCGGCTTATCGCTCGCCGGAAAACCCGCCGCTACCCTTGCCGGCAGCGCGGCCGATCTGGCAAAAGATGCGCTCAAACAATCCAACGATACATTGGCGAGTTTCACGGATGAGGCGACGGGCAACCGGCCGGCGGAGGAAACCAAGAATCTCGGGATCCGCGCCAAACGTGAGGTGGGAATGGCGGTGGCCCGACTTTTTAATCCTGCGCAACAGGCCAACCTGGCGGACAACCGAACTGCGCTAATCAAGACGCTCACTGAGAATGCCGGTTTGAGTGCAGCTGACGCCGAGCGGACGGTGACGGACTGGACTGCCACCTATGATCGCCTCAAAGCAGATCTCACCGCCGCAAAAAATGACGCGGAGGCCAAAGCGAGGGAAGCGGCGGATAAAGCAGCAAAGTCGTTGTCCCTGTTGTCGCTCGGAGCGTTTGTCGGATTTCTCATGGGTGCGATCGCTGCGAGCTGCGGAGGCGCGCATGGATTGAAGTGCGCCTCCCGGCTTGAAAACTGGACGGACAACTCGCTCGGTTAAAACGCCCATCCTCACTATAATCACACGACCCGCGAGGGTGGTCGGACAGAGTAAACTTCCACTCTTGAGACCGCCTTTCCGCCGTGAATCTTATTTCCGGATTCCCTTTCTGGCCGCAGCGCAATGGGCTCGTTGAAAGCTACCCGGCACTTCAGGCATCGACGACGTGCGATGTGGTGGTGCTGGGTGCTGGCATCACCGGTGCACTTGTAGCGTGGCAACTAGCTCAGGCCGGCGTCGATGTCATGGTGCTAGACAAACGCGATGTCGCGACCGGAAGTACCGCCGCCAGCACTTGCCTGCTGCAATACGAGGTGGATACACCACTGCACCGTCTCGTTAAGTTGGTGGGCGAAGATCACGCTGTGCGCGCCTACCGTGCGTGTCACAACGCACTGGGCCAGATTAAAAAGATGGATCATCGGCTCGGCGGCAGGCACGGATTTAGGCAGATAAAAAGCCTGCAGGGAGCAAGCCGCACGAGCGATATTCCGGCCCTTCAACGCGAACTCAAGCTCCGCCGTTTGCACGGGTTTGACGTCGACTGGTGCACTCGCTCGCAACTTGCGCGCTCGAGTACGCTGCCGTATTCGGCCGCACTCCTCACTCACGATGCCGCGCAAATCGATGCACACCGATTCACGCATTCCCTCCTGCGGGCTGCCACTGCGAGCGGCAGCCGGGTCTATGATCGTACTCGCGTCTCACACCGCACTGCCACGCGGCGAGGAATCACCCTGCATACGGATCGGGGCGCGAAAATCCGGGCCCGTCATCTGGTGGTCGCGACGGGGTACGAGACCGCGCCCTATCTCGCCGATCCATTTTTGAAACTAGTAGTAACTTTCGCCCTCGTGACCGAGCCAGTGCCAGCATTTTTCGGCTGGCCGGGAGACCGGTTAATTTGGGAAACCGCCAGACCCTACGTTTACTTGAGGCAGACCGACGACGGCCGTGCGATCATTGGCGGCTACGACGAGTCTACCTGTGATCCAAGTCGTCGCGACCATTTGCTCGCAAGCAAGACTTCACTGCTCGCCCGCCGTTTTCGCCAGCTACTGCCCAAAATCCCTTGTGAGGTGGCGTATTCCTGGGGCGCTACTTTCGCGGAAACGCCCGACGGCCTACCCTATATCGGCTCACACCCACGCGTGCCGCATACTTATTTCGCTCTCGGCTATGGAGGCAACGGCATCACGTTCAGCGTCATCGCCGCCGAAATTATCCGCGACCTTATCTGTGAAGGGAACAGCCGCGAGGCCGAGCTTTTCCGATTTGAGCGAAAGTCGATCCGCTAAGACAACTGCTCGCAAATACACGGGATAAAATTCATCTGGCGTGTCCGGATGATCGGCTTTCATTCGTTGAATCACTGCACGGGCGAACGCAATGCCGCGGCCAACCAAGTGCTCTATTCCATGAAAACGATCAAAAAATCTGATTCCCCCAAGCCGGCAGTAAAGCCGGTACCAGACTGCTACCACACTGTGACACCGTACCTCGTGTGTGCGGGCGCGTCCGATGCCATCGCTTTTTATAAAAAAGCTTTCGGCGCAATCGAGCAGATGCGGGTACCCACACCCAACGGCAAATTGATGCATGCCTCCATGATGATTGGGGATTCTATGATTATGCTGAACGACGAATTCCCCGAAATGGGCGCGCTCGGACCGAAAGCGCGCCAAGGCACTTCGGTGACGATTCATCTTTTCGTGGCCGATGCCGACTTGGCCTTTGCCCGCGCCATCAAGGCCGGAGCCACCGTCAAGATGCCATTGGCGGACATGTTTTGGGGTGATCGCTTTGGCCTGCTCGAAGATCCTTTCGGTCACAGTTGGTCCATTGCAACGCATCAGCGCGACATGACCCCGAAGGAAATTCAAACAGCCGCCAAAGCTGCCTGCGGTTAAAGCGAGGGGCGTGCTATTTAAATAAGCCGGCTGATGATTCGGCAATCCCATCCGGCAATCCGATGGAGCCAATCGGACCAAATAAAGGATTTTAGGCCAATCGCCCTCTGGTTATTCGCCACAGGTCGGTGGCGCATGTGGCACCATTCTGCGGGTCAGTAGAATTCGCTCCCGCCCAGAGCTCCACTGGTTGCGGCTCTACGATCAGCGAAGGAAAACATCGTGACCGTTTTTTCCGAAACCCCTCCAGGAAATAGTCGCAAACGTCCCAGCCCGACCGAAAGTTTCCGAGACCCGATGGCGTCATGCCCAATTCAATCCGTCTCCCGCACAGCCAAATTTTCAGCGCGAGGCGGGATAATCGCGGGGGAATACGACGCGGAACGTCGAGCCTTTTTCGGCGGAACTCGTCAGCTCCAGACTAGCGTCGAGCAACTCGCATAGGCGTTTCACGATGGAGAGGCCGATGCCTTCGCCTGCTTCCTTGTGAAACGGCAAAACCTTCTTCGGGGCGGTACTTTGGTCCGGCTGCAGGACGTGGATGGTTTCACCCTGACTGACCGCCGCGTTGATATCCGCCTCTCTCGCGCTGTCCGTGGCCTCCCTCATCCCTTTGATCAGAGCAGCGGCAGGGCCCGTGAGCATCCCTGGTCCGGTATCCTTGATCATCAGCCACCAGTTTTCCGTTTCAGTTCCCCATGACACGGTGACGCCGCCCGTAATCGTATACTTAACCGCGTTCACCACGAGATTCTGCGCAATCCGCCGGACCTTGCGGGCATCGCCGGACACCTGGAGTTGAGGTATTCCTTCCGCCTTGAGATAGAGGTTGCGCTCCTGGGCAATCGGCCGGCTGACGTCGCATAGCTCCGAGAGCAGGGGTGCAACATCGAACTGTGCGATCTGGGAGCGATCCTGCCCGGCCTCCAACCTCGCCAACTCCATTAATTCACCAAGCATCGTGCTGACCAATTGGACACCTTGCTGCAGCAGTGCCGTAAATTCCACCCGGTCGGCTTCGGCAATATCAGACGACACGAGTACCTCCGCGGCTGAGTTGACCGACTGCACATTGCTGCGAAGATCGTGCACGGCTTGGTGAATGAGAGCAGTCCGCTGGCGTTCCAATTCGTTGACACTGGCGAGTGCGTGCTCGAGATCGCCCACGCGACCGGCAGCCTCCGCCTGTTGCATGCGCTCATATTGACCCGCACTTTCGCAGATTGATTCATCGACCAGCGCGATCATCTGGCGGTTCGCTTCCGCCAATGTCTCGCGCTCGAACTCGGGATGGGCGGCGGCAAATTTTTCGATTTCCTCGAATAGACACCGCTGCAGGTGACCCCATTCGCACATGAGTTCCTGCAATCGATAGCCCAACTGCCAGCGGTGAAGCCCATGCTTAATTTCCTCCTTCTTCTCTGCGATTCCGGCGGCTTGGGCCGCGAGACTGTCGGGGGGTGCGCGCAATTTCCGTTCAAAGGCATCGAGCACTTGGGGAATATGATCGTAAAACTGGCCGCGAGTGAGCGAGTGAGCCGTGGTTTGCTTAGGATCAGCCATCGCTGCTTTCTGCCATGCCAGTAGAATCTCCTCCCGCCTTGAAGCCAGATGGACGCTGAGGACATTCAGTTGCTGACGCTGCGTTTCATTCATGCAGTACGACATAAACGGACTCAGCCCAGGGACGCAAGGCGAGCCTCGCCACGATCAAAGATAGGAAAGACCGAGATAATCGAAAAAAGTGCGCCAACGTAGATTTACCCCAACCAGTGAGTGAAGATTCTCGGGTGAGTTCAGGGTACCGGAAGGTAAATTGGAAAAGCGATTTTACGCCGCCATCTAACGGCGGATGCCGAGTGGCTAGGGCGATTGGGGGCAATCCACCCGATACCCAGGAGGGTTCTCGATTAAACTGTAGCCGGGGACGCCTTTCCTCCATTCCCTATTCCACTTTCCCGGACAACGGAACGCTGCGGTGGGTCCGCGCCGACTCACGGGCGGCGTCGAGAATTTCAGTCACGATCAGATTGGTCGCCATCGAAGAGAGCGGGTGCTCGGGAATTTCATTCCTCACCACCGCCATAAAATAAGCGATGGGTTCGCGATGAGCAGCGTCGAGCACTGGCGGAGTAAGATCCGACGTCTTGCCGTCGGGGGTGCTCAACTGAAGTGTCTTTCGATCCACGACGGCGACTTGACCGCTGACGCCGTAAAGATCCATGTCCTTTCGCCCGATCGGCCAATTCCACGAGGCTTGAATAATCCCTTGGGCGTGAGGATACGTCAGGATAATCGTGGCATCGTCGTCCACGAGAGGATAGACCTCAGGCTTGAGCTGCTGCGTGACGGCCGTGACACTGTTCGGACGCTGGCCCTGCATCAGCCACGTGATCAAATCCGCCCCGTAGCAGCCGAAATCCATGATCGCTCCCCCGCCGTTGAGCACCGGATCGGTCAGCCACACCAAGAAAGATTCGGGGCAGCCAATTTCCTTGGGCCCGCGGTGTCCATCGCGAACGACCACCTTGTTCAGTTCGCCGATGGCAGACTGTTTTCTCACGAGGTTGTAGGCGAGTTCATGGGACGGATACCAGGTGGTCTCATAGTTTACGAGGACGTGAATCGCGTTAAGCTGGGCGGCCTGCTGCATGGCACGGGCGTGTTCCATGGAAACCGCGAGCGGTTTCTCCATCATCACGTGCACGTGATGCGCGGCGCAAATCTCGACGACCTGCTTGTGCGCGAAAGTCGACGTGAACACCATCACGCCCTCGGGTTTCGCGATCCGGAGCATTTCCTCGAGGCTGGAGAATTGCAGGGTGGCCGGGATTTTAAAACGCGCGGCAAATTGCGCGGCGAGGGCCGGCTTGGGTTCGACCACGCCCACGAGTTGCACGTCTGCCCGCGTGAGGGTCTCAGCGAGATAACTGTCCACGTGGCCGTGATCCAGGCCCACGATCGCCAAGCGAAATGGTTGGGTCGGAGCGGAATTCAGGCGGCAAAGGACAACGCATAAAATCAGACTCATACCAGGCAGGAAACGTTTCATGAAATTGATGGGGTGAGCGGCGCGATGGCCGAAAAGGGAACGGCGAAAATCCAAGAATTATCCTAATAGTTGCGGAACTGACAAGCGACTTTCTTGCGTCGCGATCAAACCGGCTTTGTGAGTTGCCGCACTTTTCCAGAACTGCGAGGAGTGGAACAAGGCAGGCGCCACTGCAATAATGACCATCGACCGGTTTTTTGACTGTTATCCGCCCGGTTTGTCCGTCGTAGCCTTGGCGAAGTCGGGAGGTCGGGTTCCACTTTT
The DNA here is from genome assembly GCA_025362555.1 of Verrucomicrobiota bacterium. Classification (GTDB taxonomy): domain Bacteria; phylum Verrucomicrobiota; class Verrucomicrobiia; order Opitutales; family Opitutaceae; genus Lacunisphaera. The sequence goes on along the minus strand of JANYFP010000553.1, from coordinate 4,702 downwards.
CAGTGTCCGCTGATTGCGACTGGAGTGATTGCTTAACTGCATGAGTCCGGCTTAACGGCCCTCTGCCCGGTTATGCCCCGCCGCAGGAGTGATGGGCTTGGTCCGGAAAGTCCCATCGAGCGAGAGACGTTCAGGTCTTGCCGCGCACAGCCGCCGCAGCCAACTCGGCGTCCATTTTCTCCAACATGGGAGTGACGTGCTTCTCATAGCACGCGGGACAAATGCCGTGGCTGAAATTGCTGTTCGTGTGGCGCGTGATGTAATGTTCCACGCTGTCCCAATAGTTTTTGTTGTCGCGAATGCTTTTGCAGTAGGAGCAAATCGGGAGGAGCCCGTTGAGTTGCTTTACCTCCGCCAGCGCGGCGGTGAGTTCGGCATTGGTCTTGGCGAGTTCCGCCGTGCGCTCGTTTACCCGGCGATCCAAGTCGACATTCAGTTCCTGAATTCGATCCTGCGCGCGCTGCGCCATCTCCAAAGCCTGCTGCAATTTCGTGTTCTTATCCTCCAGCTTCGCCACCAGCACCGCACTGTATTGCTGCACGATGAGCGCATCATCAGGCAAGTCCGACGAACGCGGCGGCCGGTCAGCGGCGGGAATCTGCAGCGCCGCCATGATGACCGAAATGGGCGCGGGCCTCGCGATGAATTGATCGGCGCCCACGGTGTCACTCAATCTCACATCCTCCGGGGAAGTGTAGGTGCTGCTGTAAAGAATGAATCGCAGTTCCCCCAAAAGCGGGTTTTTGCGCACCTCGTGACAGAGCCGGTAACCATCCATCCGGGGCATAAGAATATCCGAGACGATCGCATCAAGCGATTCACGCGCGAGTACTTGCAGGGCTTCCACCCCATCTGCCGCCTCGACCACCACAAAGCCCTCGGCCTCCAACTGGACGCGGAGTAGTTTGCGGTTGGTCGCAATGTCATCGACGACGAGAATAGTCATAGTCCAGTGCCGAAAGTGGCGGCAGTTAAGTTTTCCGGTGCGCCTCGGCGATCCTCCAATCTGGCGATGGGTGCCACCGGCAGGCTTTTAGTCGTGAGACTTTTGATTGGATTCATGATTGATTTTAGAGGGTATGAGTTGAAGAAACGCCGCCACTTGCGCGGGAAATTCACGGGTATCAATCGGCTTGGTGATGTAACCGTCACAGCCAGCGCTGAGGGCCTTCTGGTCGTCTCCTTTCATCGCAAAAGCGGTGAGCGCGACAATGCGCACGTGGCAGGTCCGCTCCTCGGCCTTGAGTTTTCGGGTGAGGGTGAGCCCGTCCATGCCCGGCAAAGCGATATCCATAAGAATCAAGTCGGGCAAAGTTCCAGCAAGCACGATCTGAGCCTCCTCGGCATCTCCGGCCTTAAGGATTTCATGTCCCTCGAATTCGAGCACGTCGGACACGAGCTTGAGGTTGATGGGGTTGTCATCAACGACGAGAATTTTGGCACTCATCCGATTTCGTTCTCCCCGGTCATCACAGGGAGAACGACCGTGAACACACTGCCCTGCCCCAGCTCGCTTTCCACGCTGATACGACCGCCCTGAAATTCCACAATCTTCTTGGTCAAGGCCAGGCCAAGTCCCGTCCCTTCAAAACGCCGGGCGGTACCGGAGTCCAGTTGCTCGAATTCCGTGAAGAGCCGGTTGATATCCTCCGCCTTAATGCCAATGCCAGTATCTCGAACCCGCACTTCGATCCGTTGCTCACCCAGGCGTTGCGCGCTGACGGTGACATGGTCGCCGTCGTCGGAGAACTTGATCGCATTGGAAAGCAAATTGTAGAGGACTTGCTTGAATTTATGCTGATCAAGCGTGACAGCTTCGAGCCCAATCCCGATCTCGATGCCGACCGCGATGTGTTTTTTTTGCGCGATGCCGCGGATGACGGCAGCCACTTCCTCCACGGCCTTGTGCGTGGAAAAGGTCTCGGGGTGCAACTCCATCTTGCCCGCCTCGACTTTCGCGAGATCCAACACGTCGTTGATCAACTGCAGCAAATGCCGGGCACTGCCGAGGACGTCGCCCAGATATTCCTTTTGTTTCGGTTTCAGCGGACCGGGCTTCTCATCAAACAGAAACTCGGTAAAACCAATGATGCCATTGAGCGGAGTGCGCAACTCGTGGGACATGTTCGCCAGAAACTCGCTCTTCATCCGGTTAGCTTCCTGGAGTGATTGCTCGAAACGCTTGCGGTCCGTCACGTCGCGCGCGGTTGCGAGCATGCCCTGAAGTCGGCGGTCCCGATCGTACAAGGTGGTCACGTTATACGACACCTCGGTTTTTTTGCCGTCGCGGGCGCACGCAGTAAGTTCGTAGTCGGTGACTTTCTTTTCACTGAGCGCCAGTTTGATGCCGGCCTCGGCCCGCTCCGGATCAGTGAAATAACTCTTGAACGGCGCCCCGATCAATTCGTCGCGCGTGCAGCCGGTGAGCGCCTCCATCTGCTTGTTGACGTCGGTAATAATACCCAGCGGATCAGTGGCCATCAGCGCGTCGATGTTGGATTCGATGAGCGAGCGGGTGTAGAATTGTTGATCTCGCAAACGCTGGTCGAGCTTCTGCCGTTCTTCCTCGACTAACTTACGCGCCGTGTTGTCAGTGCCGATTAGTAAGTAGCCGATGATCGCGTCCTGGGCATCGCGCAACGCGGTCACGGACACCACGGCCGGAAAACGGCTGCCGTCCTTGCGGAAATACGTCAGTTCATAGATATCTTCGATGCCGCGTGACGCCTTGAAAACCAACGCCTCGAAACCAGGCGTGATGGGCGTGCCCAGCTCGACGCTCAGGGCCTTGGCCCGCGCGATCACCTCCTGGGGGTCGGAAATATCGGCGGGGGTAATTTTGTTCATCACCTCTGCGGCCGTGTAGCCCAGCATCCGCTCCGCGCCGACGTTAAAAATCTGAATGACGCCTTTCGCATCGGTGGCGATGCTCGAGAAATTCGCGCTGTTGAAAATCGCACTCTGCAACGCGCCCGCTTTGAGCAAAGCCGCTTCCGCCTGTTTGCGCGCGGTGTTATCGGTGCCGATCAAGAGATAGCCGATGATGGCGTCCTGGTCATCGCGCAGTGCCGTGACCGAAACCACGGCAGGAAATCGGCTGCCATCTTTGCGGATATAGGTTAGCTCGTAGATATCCTCAATCCCGCGTGATGCCTTGAAAACCAGCGCCTCGAAACCCGGCGTAATCGGCGTGCCCAGTTCGACACTCAGCTCCTTGGCGCGTGCAATCACTTCCTGCGGATCGGAAATATCGGCCGGCGTAATCTTGTTCATCACTTCCGCGGCCGCATAGCCCAGCATCCGCTCCGCGCCGACGTTAAAAATCTGAATGACCCCATTCGCATCGGTGGCGATGCTCGAGAAATTCGCGCTGTTGAAAATCGCATTCTGTAGTGCGCCCGTCTTAAGCAAGGCCTCTTCGCGCCGGACTTCAGTCACGATCTGCGCGGCCACGGGGTCGCCGTCGGGAATAGATTTCAGATCCATGTTTTTCCGGGCTTAAAATTGGTGCGGTATTATTTTTCAGGGCATGGCGGCCATCCTAATCGGGGGGGTTAGTTAGCTGGCTGGGTGATGTCGTTCATCTGCAAGGTAACCGCTGTCTGAGCCAGGGCTCGACCGTCCAGCGACGCGCCGGTTTGCATGGCAATCGCGGTGGCGCACAAAATAATCCCCTTGAAGTCAGCCGTCGTGCCCAAGGTGGTTTGGCCGGCGATTTGCCAGAAGATATTTTTCGTCTGTGCCCCGCCTTTCAGGGTAACAATGGCGCCATTGCCCACCTTAAGGTTTTGCGCGATTTGGAAAATCCAGATCGCATTCGGGTTGCCTTGCGCATCGAGCGTGACCCCGGTGGGGATGAGCAGCGAGGTGCCCCATTTGTAAAGGCCAGGACGGAGAGTCATCCCGTCAACATTTCCTGCCCCCAGTTCCGTGAAATCGGGCAGTATCCGTCCCGCCGCGTCGGTGTAAGCGGTCTCCATGTCGCTGATCGCAGCGGTCAACAAGACGGGGAAGGTCACGCGGAAGGCCGGGCCAGCCGCATCGACGGTGTAGACTTGCCCGGACACTTCTCCCCGACCGAAACCGGTAATCGCGGCACCCGTGATTGGACTCGTGCCAATATTCCCCAGAATCGCCGAGGCCGGAACGTCGGTAATTCCTGATTTTGATAAAATCACAAAATTGCCCGCCGACCTAAGATTAACCGGTGCTTGAGATCCGAAAGCCGAGGCGCAAAGAAGGGCGGTGAGCCCGGCAATAAGAGGCAAACGAATCAATGGTTTGTTTTTCATTTTGGGCGGAGAGTGCGCCCCAGACGTAATTGCAGCTATGGGGTCTAGACCCCCTAAACAAAATGGAACTTTCGCGCTGCCGCATCCAGTCAGCCTCAATCGCAAAAAACGCGTTTTGCCGTGACGGAAAGAAATCCAGCTGGAGGAGGAGCTTTATGCCCCGATTCGAATAATGTATTTTCTTCGTGCGTCCAAAAGTGGGGCGTAAAGCCCCTCCTGCAGTTAGACATAGTGCGCTGTTTCCTAAGAGTTGAACTACTGGCGGGATTGTAATTCGCAGTCCGGAGGTGGAGCGTGATCGAATCGATCGTTCATCTGCGTAGATGCGGGCTAGGCCGACACTAAAATTGTCAGGAAAATGGGACGTTGGGCGCAGGAGTAAAGATCCCCGGAGCATTTGAAACAAATCC